>USPX01000171.1 GCA_900556665.1 uncultured Eubacteriales bacterium | reverse complement strand
CATTGTTAAGCTCTAATGCATCAATATCCTCAGCAAATTCCCCGCCCTCATCATACCAAAAGATTAACTTACGGCTATCGCCTGTAAATTCACTGTTTAATTTATCTGCTATTTGCTTAAAATTTAATTCTGCCACTTCACTGCTCCTTCCAACTTAATGGTTATATTTATATTTTACTATCTTCTCTCATTTCTTTCCATCTTTATTGTTCCCCCCTTGACCGTTAACCAAACATATGTTTGTATATTATACAAAAGAAATCTTATATTTTACTAATTTATCATTAGCCTGGAGGTTTATTAATTATGTTTTCAGAAGAAAATCGCTTAGAATTTCACACCTTTATTAAACAATTTATCAAACAGATACAATCTATCCAAAATATCCACATTTTCATTTTACATTTTGGCTTAATTAATGGCTGTTGTTATGATTGTGATACTTTAGCTAATTATTTTAATCTTACTCCTACTGAAATTTCTACAATAATATTAGATGAAGCCCAAAAATTTAGTCCTATTATTCACCATCGAAATTATGCTTTTATGGAGCCAATTACTTTTATTCTTACGTTGTTTAAGCTTTTTCCATTAGACACTGATTATCTAGACTATAAATTTTATTCATATCTCGAGGAAATCACTTATATTCCAACTAATATAATTTTTCCATTTATGGTTAAATTACTTTCTAATACGCCGCCCGATATCAAATCAATTACTCAATTAATGTCTTCATTTTCCTCAACTCCCCCACCACAGCCTTACCACATACCACTTAAAGAAACTTTAAAAAGCTTGCCTGATTTTATGCGAAATTCATTATATGAATATACTAAGTTAGAAATATATGCTAATCACCCTTATTTTAAAGATTTTGCTAAAGTTACAGCTGCTATACGCAACTACAACAAAAAAAATACTTATTGTATACCAACTATTGATTTTAAGGATTTAATCATTTGGCCTAATTCAAGACCTACTCCATGTACACTTCCTGACTTAGCTCATATTCATCCACTCCGAAATATAGAATCCGATCGAGACTTTGGAACACCTCCTTTCATAGAATCAACTTATGGTACTTTCTCTAGTAATAAACTCCATCGTGAAGTATGCTATGATTCTTCTTTAGAATATTCTTTTTATCAATACCTTGAAAAGGATTCATCAGTTTCTTTTTATTGTGAACAGCCTTTTTACATTCCTTACACGTATAAAAATACAGCTAGAAGATATCTACCTGATACTCTTATTATTCTTAAAAATAAATATTGCGTACTTGTAGAAATCAAACCACTAGAACATATGGCTGTTGCTCAGAACCTATGTAAATTTAATGCCTTAAAAAAGTACTGTCTTACTCATAATTATGGTTATCTCATCTGTGATGGTAAACATAGTTTATCTAGCCTAGAATCTAGACCTTTAGATACCTCCTATGTTTCCTATGTACTAAATCGCTTAAACTATGGTCCTATTAGATATTATGAATATAAATATATCTCATCAAAATTTAATACCAGTTGTAATGATTTTTATGCCCTTGTTATTCAAAATAATCTCTTTTATACAGATAATCCTTTTTTCCTATCTCTTCGATAAGCTTATGGCTCTTATAACAAAAGAAGCATCTCCTCCTCACCTATGTGATTTAGAGATGCTTCTCTTATTCCCAGTGTCCTCCTATATGCCCTATAAGAATTTTTCCACCTGCTATACTTCCTCTTCCAAAATTAAAATAAATCCTATACTCCGAATGATTATTATATAACTTAGTATGAGGATTACATGTTATCTCTTCCTCTACTCCCTTATCATTCAGAAATTTACACTTAAAGGTATCTGAAGACTCATTACTTCCACGACCACTACATTCTATATTATAACGTGCCTTAAACACATCATAGAATGTTTGATTTCCTACCTCTTCATAAACTTCTTTTGCATAATCATTCAACGCTGATAAATGTCTTATTAGTTCTTCTTGAAAATTTCCTATATCTCTTAATTTTGCATTCATTGTCTGGTAAACTCTATCATGAAAAACCAAATTAGGAAAACAGTTAATCATTGCCACTTGAAACTCTTCTAATGTTTCACTTTGTGATAAGTAAACTCTATATGGCAGTAAATATTCTTTAGCTTCTAATATCTTTAAGTTGTCCTCTATTTCACTATCTACCTTAACATCACTTATTAATGCTTTATAAGCTTTATAGTAATCCTTACTTAATATATTAATCAAATCCTCAAATGTAATATCTCCCACCGTAGTATCTTGAATAATTGTGTCTCTTATTAAGTTGCGTATATCTTCATTTTGTCCTTTATTATCACAAAATAAGTATTCATATAACATGAGTGTATTACACATCTCTTTATCATATAGATCCTTTGGTGCTTTAACTAATAATTTATTTTCTTTTAATTCCTTAATCACTTCTAAGTATGTCACAATAGATTTTTCTGCTTCTTCAATAGTTGTACACTTAAGTAAGTCAAATGTTATCGTATAGAATTCTACTTCCCACACATTCTTAACCTCACTAATTCTCTTAGATCTATCTTACTTTGATCAAAAAAGCCATTTGGCCAATAATTCAGTTCTCCAAATTCATTAAGTGTAATATTATCAATCCTTACTTTCTTTTCTTCATTCGAAAAGAAGAATACATGCATATTATCTGTTTCTTTCATCTGTGCTAACTGTAATCGTGCACCATTGATGATATGTTCACTATGAGTTTCTACAAAAAGTTGTATACCTGTTAATGATAATAGAGCTAAGAATTTTCCCAAGTTTGATTGACCACTAGGGTGTAAATGTGCTTCAGGATTTTCTACAATATATATACTATTTGCTTGAGTAGACGCTAATAATCCTCCAACGATAATTGGTAAGGTATATGTAATGCCAAAACCTGTACCAGTCGGTGCATAAAACTCTCCAGAGGTCTTATTATTCTTGTACTGAATAATAGCCTTATTAACATTTTCATTAACTTCTGTATCAATCTCTATTCCTGGAATTATAGTGTTTAACCATGCCTCACAATGAGCTGAAAATCTATTAATTTTACTTGCTTTAAGACTTTCATGAACTGACATTCTTAATTTATCCGCCTTATTAATTACATGATTTGTGTACTCGCCTTTGAAACCTATATTTAAATTTTTATCATTTCCCATATCTAAAGCAATCCTTGGACCAACTCGCTCAGCATTTAAATACGTAAAATATGCATTATTAATTTCACAGTCTCCTTTAGCATTTTGTTGCTGTATTTGTTCTTTATTAACTAGTTCTAGTGCAAAAGGCATGGTTATTTCTTCTCCCACTTTATAAATAGCCTCATATTCTCTTTGTTCATAACCCAATGCCTTAATTTTTATTTGTGATGTATCATCATGATTAACAGCAATTGCATTTCTAGCTAAACCCAAGTTAATGCCATAAAAATCATTAAGTTGTATTTCTTCTTTATCTGTTTGAGCATAAGCACTTTTTAATAATAATAGGCCTTGAATAAAACTGGATTTACCAACTGCATTTCCACCTGCAAAAAAGTTCAATGCTCCTAATGTAATCTTTTCATCTATAAGACATTTATAATTTTTGATTTCAATTTCTCTAATCATCCTCTAATATCCCTTCTAAAATATCCTGTGCTACGCTAAAAGCAATGTTTACTGCTCTTCTACCATTAGTACCTTGTGTAATCGCATTTGCATATACAGTATCATTCGTAATTCTATATGCTAATCTTTTTACAATTTCCTCTTTATGACTAATTATCTTTTCATTTTGATACCTTTCATCTGATAATACTACAGACCAAGATGTAAATAATGTCTTATTAATAATATCCGTGTTCTTATATACCTTACCATTTTCTAAATAGCATTTTGTAAAAGCATATTTACCAAATATGGTATAGCACATCTCCATGGCCTTTATAAATCTTTCCTCATAGTCACGATATGTGTCGTATCCTGCATGTCTTAAATCCATAATTACACTATCTAAATAAGATGTAACATCTCCATATATAAAATCTAAATTTCCTCTTTGCTTATCATATAAGATCTTAAATGCTATAAAACGTAATACTACTTCTTGAGCTGCCATTCTATCATCATTTATTCGGGATCTGGTAGCACTTTTAAAAGCATCTGATTCAGCTAGGCCTTTTAAAAATTTTCTTGTACTTTCTGAAGCCATTGCATTTCTAATCTCTTGAGGATTTAATGCCACACCACCTGTATTAACTCTTCTAAATATATCAAATACTACCTTATTAGGTGATCTTGCATCCAATATATTAATTGCAAACTGTGTTCTATAAATTCTTTGTTGATATTTAGCTTCTAATTGAGAAAACTTTTTACCTTCACATTCCCATAAATACTCCAGACCATATAAATTAAACTTGTCATTTAAAAAATCTCTTATCGTTGTAAGTCTTTGCTTTCCATCTATTACAGTAAATGTAGCATCTTCATTTTCATAAAAATAAAAAGCAGGTATTGGAATCCTAAGCATTAGCGATTCAATCAATAAAGATTTTCTTTTCTTCTCTTTCCATACCTTACTCCTTTGAAAAGTAGGACTTAAATCTAAGTTATCTTCTTGCATGAGCCTATTTAAAAATTCTAATGATAGCATTTGTTGATCTACTCTTATCTTATCTGCATCAAATGGATATTCTGTAATATCATGAATATCGTATTCAATATTATGTTCATTTTCTATTCCATAATACTCCTCTTCTAATTGCTCATAATCTTTCTTCATCTCATAGCCCTCCTTCATTACTTATTATTACCTATTAACCTTTATTTTTTTCACATAAGTCAATACTCTTATTATTTACTACCAACTACCTTTATTATATCTGATATTTTCTACGCTCTGCTTTAGTTGTCCAATTTTTTAATCTATACATATATGCAGTTAACTTACCTTGGGCAACCTTTATATCTTTTACTTCT
>USPX01000170.1 GCA_900556665.1 uncultured Eubacteriales bacterium | reverse complement strand
AAATAAAGCTTTTGCAAACTCTGCAAGGACACCTTTTAAATCACCAAATGTAATGTTTTTGTCAATTACAAGCCCTTCGATTTGATTGAAGATTGGTGAGTGTGTTGCATCAACTTCATCTGAACGATATACTCTTCCTGGTGCAATCATACGAATAGGAAGGTTTTCTTTTTCCATAGTGTGAACTTGTACTGGTGATGTTGCTGTACGAAGTACAAGATTGCTATTGAAGTAGAAAGTATCTTGTTCATCACGTGCTGGGTGCTCTTCACCTAAGTTTAAAGCATCGAAGTTGTAGTAAGCGTTTTCGATTTCACGACCTTCTACGATTTCATACCCCATACCAATGAAGATATTTTGTACTTCCTCTAGTGTTTTTTGAAGTGGGTGCATGTGACCTACTTTTAATGTTTTACCTGGCATTGTAATATCTAAAACTTCTTCTTGAAGTTTTCTATTTTGCTCAGCTTCTTCTAAAGCTACTTTTTTAGATGCAAGAGCTGTTTCGATTGATTCTCTTACCTCATTTGCCATTTGACCAATCACAGGTCTTTCTTCACTGCTTAAATCTTTCATATTACGAAGTACAGCTGTAAGTTCACCTTTTTTACCAAGGTATTGTACTCTAAGTTCTTCTAAAGTATTAAGAGTATCTGCTGTTTCAATGCTTGCGATCGCACTATGTTTGATCATCTCTAATTTATCTTTCATTTCTTAAAGCTCCTTCCTTAGAATATGGCTTTTGCCAATTTCATTTTTATTGCACTATATTTTTAGTATTCGCAAAGTTTAACAATCAAAAAGGCTCCGTCCCTAATAAAAGGGACGAAGCCTGTAATATACTCCGCGATACCACCCTGATTCTCATAAGTTCCACTTAAGCTGTCTTATATAATAAGTCCATTTAACGCTGGTACTTTACATTTACTTAAGGGCTTATAAGCACTCAATAGCTCTAACGTTGCTACCGTTATTCTCTACTCCTGATACCAGTTTTAAGAATAAAGCTCCAATGTGAAATTCAAAAACAAGCTTTGCCTAAAGTACTTTCAGCCTAATGATACTTTTCTCTGAGAAGGATACTTGAATTTTACTGTGCATCTTCATTGCTTTTTTATTTTGACAATATAGTACTATTTTACCTTAACGTACTATTTTGTCAAGATTAAAATGCGTTAGTATCCCCTAAAACATAGTCCATGATAAGTTTTGCATCTTTTTCATCTACTTTGCCACTGCCATCTACATCCGCATTTTTAAGTGCTGCTTCATCTAATGTAACTTTACCATTCATGTAACGTTTTACAACAGCGTAGTCTGTAGAGTCTACTTTACCATCTTTATTAGCATCACCTTTAACCACTTTGTCAGTTGGTTTTGGATCATCTTCCTCATCACCAGGATTAGATGTACCATAGTACTCACCTAAACTGATACCATTTGAACCGATTGCTACTTCATGGTCAAGGCTGATGAATTTACCATCTTTATTTTGCCATAATGCTGGTTTAAGAAGTGCATATTTATCTTCATCCCATGTCATAAAGTCATAGTTTACAAGTCCGCCTGTATCTCCTGAGTTTGGATTGTAACACCAGAATGTATGGTTAATTTTATTTTCAACAATGAAGTCTCTTAAATCATTGAGCCATTGTTCATTTTTACCACCATCTAAGAATCCACCCCATTCACCAATTAAAAGAGGTGCAGTGCCACTTTCTGCAATGTATGCCCAGTTATCTTTCCAACAATCATTGTATAAAGATTCTTTTGTGAAATCACCTTGGAACCAATCTTGCATATAAACAGTTGGGCCATAATCATGTGGTGAGTAAACGACTTGATTTTGATGTTCTGGTTTAAGTGTGACAGGATAATCTTTTACACCTCTTAAGTTACCACCCCACCATGTATAATCATATTTTGGATCATTATAGCCATCTTTTGCTGTATAATCATAGCCTGGTTTTGGATAAGCTTCTACACCTTCAATCATAACAAGTAAGTTAGGATTGATATCTAATACTTTGTTTGCAACAACTTCTGCTGCATACTTCCAGTTGTTATCATCTTCAGAACCATCCCATTTTGCCCAAAGTGATTCATGATATGGTTTGCCATGTGGTTCATTTTCAAGGTCGATTGCTAAGATTGTATCTTCATTTTTATAACGCTCTGTAAACCACTCTAATGAATGATGATAATCATCAATTGTATAACCTTCACCATACCATAATGGATAATAATGTCTTTGACCATCTGATGAAGCACTATGTATATCTAACATAATTTTAATACCATTTTCTTTACAAAGCCTTACAACCTCATCAAATAATTGTAAGCTATCCATCCCTTCAAGCTCTGGATTCACATATGTATTTACATTTGGTTTATTTCCTGTACCATTTTCCCATTCAATTAAAAGTTGTGATGTCACAGGAATACGTAAAAAGTTAATACCACGATCTGCAATGCCTTTAAGTGCTGCGCTTAAATTTGCTGACCAAATACCATCGAACATACGTGTATCTGTATTGAATCCGAACCAGTTACATCCTGTAAGCCATACTTCATTTCCATCTTTATCTACAATTTTACTTCCCTTTGTTGTAAGCCAGTCATCTCCTGCTTTAGCTTTTGTATCAGCTGCCATAACAGTTGTTGGGAATAACATTGTAGCTGCCATTAAACTACCTAATGTCATGCTTAATACTTTTTTCATAAGCTTCATTATATATACTCCTCCTTCTATCTCTAATTCTCTTTATTATTTCACTTTTACACTAAGTGATAATTTCTTAAGGTCTTGGTTTCTTACAGCACCTAATTTTTTAAGTTTAAGTGGTGCACCTTTAAAGTCTTTTTTAGCTGTTACTTTAACAACCATGAATGTACCATCTTCATTCATTAAGTTTTCGCCGTTTTGCTCTGCATCTACATAAGCTACATTTAAAACGCCTGTTGTTTCGTGATAGCTTGTCATAAGGCTTGCTTTTTCGCCTTCTGTATCTAATGTGCCAGCTGGCGCAGCTTCTACAAATTCAAAGTTAGCTGTATCTAAACTTAAAGTAAAGTCCATGTTATTGATACCTTCTTTAATGTTTTGAATCGCTACTGGAATTTCTACTTCATCCCCTGCTGCCACCTCTACTTGAGGAAGTGTGATGGCAAAGTCATAATCTGTTGTATCTGTTACATCTAAAGTAACAACCACATCTTTTCCTTGGCTAAAATCAAATACATATTTATATGTACCTACTTCTAATCCTTTTAAATAGCTTTTGCTAAAAGTAAATTTGCCATCTGCATCTAATGTATAATCTTCTGCTGCTAATGCTTTCCCATTTAATTTAACAGCATCTAAAGTATTATCATTTAAAACAATCGCTGTACTTACTTCATTATTAATTGCAACATTTTTATCATATGAAAAATCAGTTTTAACAACTTGTGAATCTACCACACCTTCTGCAACTGGTTCTTGTCCTAAAACAAGCACGCCTCCTTCATATAATGGTATATTTTCTACTGCATCAAATGAGAAGTCATTTGCTTGATTATAGTTTCTCCAGCTATCATTCGTGAGACGAAGTTGAATTTCAACTACGCCACCTGGTGCAAGTGTGCCTGTACCTTTTGCAAAACCTAATTCTAAATATGTATCTGCATTATCTGTAGGTACATCCATATTTACAAAAGTTCCTGTGATTTTTTGTGTAAGTGTTGTATAGTTGCCACCAGCAATCATTGAGGCATTATCACACCACATACATTGTTTAAGATCTTGATCTTTTGTATAGTAATATCTTAATGTATAGTCTTCTAAGGCAATCTCTTGACGACTTGTATTTGTTAATTTAATTTTGCATGCAATCGTATTACTTTGTGCTTGCGTAGAGCTATTTGCATATTCTACTTTAATATTATTATCTGCACAAAAAGCTGGTGTTACCATCAATGATGATGCTAAAAGTGCTGCACTCATTAACCCTAAACTCCATTTTTTTCTCACCTTAATTCCCCCTATTTCCTCTTTTTTTACACTTTTTATTTAAAGTGCCCTATTCAACAATAAATTTAGTCCATTTATTAGTGTTATTTATAAATTATGGATTTTATTAGTGCCATTTATCTCATCTATTGTTTAATTTCATTATAGTCCTTGACTTTTTTTTGACCATATTGCAACCTTAATATGTATTATTTCCTCGCATGAAATGTTTAGATTTGACCGTTTTATATTTCTTTGTTATCATTTATTGTGATATTCTACGGACTTATTGAAAGGAGCTTACCCACAATGAATATTCAAAAAGGTAACTGTATTATTGGACAATCAGGAGGTCCTACAGCTGCAATTAACGCTTCCCTTAGTGGCGTCTTACAAGGTATTTTTGAGAATGGACTATACGACAAAGTGTATGGTATGGTTAACGGGATTGAAGGATTACTTCAAGGCAAATACTTAGATTTATCTTCAATTTTTACATCTCAAGAATCACTTGATAAGCTTACAAATACACCAGCAATGTACTTAGGTTCATGTCGTTTCAAACTTCCTACATGTGAACATTCAGAAGATGTTTATGCGATTATCTTTGATTTCTTTGAAACACATAATATTACAACAGTATTTTACATTGGTGGCAACGATTCAATGGACACTGTTCTTAAACTATCTGCTTATGCAAAAGAAAACAATAAAGCGATTAATGTCATTGGCATTCCAAAAACTATAGATAATGATTTACCTATTACAGATCACACACCAGGTTTCGGTAGTGCAGCAAAATATGTAGCAACTTCATTACTTGAGATTGCACACGACACTTATATTTATAACATTCCATCTGTTACTATCGTTGAAATCATGGGAAGAAATGCTGGTTGGCTTACTGCTGCAGCTGCCCTTGCACGTACAGAGTATTCTCCAGCACCAGATCTTATTTATCTTCCAGAAGTACCATTTAATATGGAACGCTTCATTGAAGATGTAAAAGAAGTACA
>USPX01000169.1 GCA_900556665.1 uncultured Eubacteriales bacterium | reverse complement strand
AAATAAGTGTATAAATAATAAAAAAGGTAAGCACTAGTACTTACCTCTTTTATTATTTATAACACATATTTCTCTACAATTGCCTTAAAGGCACTTTCCTCTTGCTGAATATAAGTTTCATAGTCTAAACCACTTGCTTTAATAGCCACCCCTAGTTCAAATAAGAAATCTGCAACCATTTCTTCTCTTATTTCACCATAGCGCTTACCCAGCTTTGTCTTGCCAATACTACAGTCTCCATTTAAAAAGAGTTCAAAAGCATTGCACATTTGCCCATCTACACGTATGACCTTTCCCACAAAACCAATACGGGCAATTTGTTGTGCACTACAAGAGTTTTGACAACCTGAAATATGCACAGCTGGCATAATATCTTCTTCAAAGTTTTCACTTTTAAATTTATCTACAATAGATTTTAATGCCTTCTGGCTATTTAAAAGACCAATTTGACAAATTGGTACACCAATACAAGAGCTACTACATTCTAATCGCATCTTAGCATTATGTGAATCTAATAAATCATAAACCTGTTTTGCTTCACTACCTGTAAGGTTTACAATATACATCCCTTCTGTCATAGAAAGACGGAAATACACATCTTTCATTGGACGAATAAGTTCTAATATTTGACTCATTAGCTCGGTCTTTAAATGACCACCTACGGGATGGAAATAATATGCATATAGTCCTTCTTGTTTTTGAGGAATAATGTTCATATAGCCATCTTCAATTTTTTCCCCTTGCTTTGTATACTGCACCTGCGATACATCTAGCTTAAGACCTTCTACTTTATAGGCTTCTTCTAAGAATGTCATAAATGTTTTCTTAAAGGTTTCTTCTCCCATTCGCTCTAAAATATATCTTACTCTCGCTCTACCATGATTTTCATAGTCTCCATGAGCCATAAAGAATTTAACCATGGCTTCAATGACATAAAGTGTATCTTCAGCTTTAATGGGTGTATCTAAGGTTACGGATTTTTGAGGGTCTCTTCCCATCCCTCCCCCTAAATAAACCTTAAAGTACTTTTCCCCATCTTGATTTATGGCTAAGAACCCTAAATCTTGTACAGTAACATGGGCTGTATCCTTTTCATTATTAGAATAAGCTACTTTTAATTTACGTGGTAAATGATAACTTGTAATACGTTTTAAGAAATATGCATTGGCTGCCATAGCATAAGGCATAACATCAAAAGCTTCTTCTTCTAAGCCTGATAGAGGCGACATGGCCACATTTCTAGGGTAGTTTCCTCCTGCTCCTCTTGTGTAAATATTCTTTTCAAGGCCTTCTCTCATAATCTCACATACAGTATCTAGACTAATCCCATGGAATTGTATAGATTGTCTTGTAGTCATATGCACATGATCAATGTGGTGCTTTTTTACAAAGTCATTTATGATTTCAAATTGCTCTTTTGCAATAACACCTGATAAGATTCTAAGCCTTATCATAAAACTCTTTTTATCTCTTTGGGCATAAACACCAAAACCCCCTGAAAACTTCTTAAAGGCCATCTTAGATAATTCACCTGTTAGGAACTTTTCCCCCGCTTCTTTTAACTTTGGAATTTCTGCTAAGAGTTCTTCTTTTAACCCTTCCATCTTATGCCTCCTAATATTTTTTCTCATAAATAGAATACCTTATATTTAATGAATTCATACATTAAATATAAGGTATTCTCTAATTAATTATTCAACTAAATGCGTACTCATATTCGTATTTGTTTCTTGTTTTGGTGTATCTGATGTTTCAATATCGAAATATGCTTCTAACACTTTTCTTGCAAGTGTGGTATTATGAGACCCCAAACCATTTGCACCATACATACTTGTAACGATGGCAATTTGAGGATTATCATATGGGGCAAATCCTACGAACCATGAGTGTTCATACTTACCTTGTTGGGCTGTACCCGTTTTAGCTCCAATATCAATTGGGAAGTCTGCAAAGACTGAACTTGCTGTACCTGATGTATCATCAACTACACGTTTCATTCCTTTATAAACACTATTTAACGTGCTATCTGAAAGATTTAACTTCGTATAAACCTTAGGAATGTTTTCTTCATAAACCTCTGCCTTCTTATTATCATAAATCCCAGCAATGACACTTAAGTCATATACAGTTTCACCATTTGCAAGTCCAGCAATATAACGGGCAATTTGAATTGGTGAATAGGCATTATTACCTTGACCAATAGCTGTACGAATTGTAATAGCTGTTGTAAATTCCATATCCACTTTTTCAAAGTAATTATTTAAATATACACCAAAGATACGTGTTTCGATTTTATCTACGATTAAATTATAAACATCTAATTTATTATTTTTAAGTGCTGCGATACGACTTTCTAGCTCTACTCTTACTTCTTGCTCAGTGGTTGAAAGATTTGCAAGGGCATTTTCATAGGCTGCTAAATAGCTTTCTGTCACAAGTTGCTCTGGCATTTTCTTAACCGCTTTTAAGATTGCACGGTGTGTATTTTCTGTCACAGTTTCTTTAAGCACTTTATTGGCTTCGTTTTTAGTTTTTAATTTCAGTGACTGATCTTTTGTATCTGCTAGTACACTATTTACAACTTGTTGTACTTTTAACGATAGGGATTCATTAAGTGCTTCTGTCACATCATTTAACATTCTACTAAAGATATTATTGAGCTCAGGACTTAGCACATTACCAAGCTCTGTATCTAAACTTTTCTTTAAGTCATATTGTGTCTTGTAATCAATCTGCGTCTCAATATCACCACTTGATGTATTACAATATGGATAGAATCCTGTCTCAATAAAACTAGCCACGTCATTATATAACGTCTTTCTACCGTTTTCATCCAGGCGGCGTAAATTATTGAAAGCACGGGTTGTATTTGTCTCTACCAAGTTGCTTGGTGTAGAAACGTTTGGTGATTCTTCTTCGAGCTCAATATTTGTCTTCTTATCAAGTCCAAACATTTTTACATACTTTGTTAAAGCATCAATACCGCCATATGGCATACCATACTTCATACCTAGTCTGTAAGCTACATCAAAGAAGAAATAGTTACAAGATACCTCTAGGGCGCGTTCCACATCTACAGCCCCATGTCCATATCCATTATTTGTATAAATCCAACATTTTGGATAAGGTTGACCTGCTTGTGTATAAACCCCTGTATCATTAATCACTGTATCTTTTGTAATGACACCTTCTTCAAGACCAGCAATAGCTGAAATCATCTTAAAGGTAGAACCTGGTGCCATTGTTGTTCTTGTGGCGCGGTTCCAAAGCATATTTCTGCTATCTACCCCATCATGGTACATTGTATAATAACGATTAAAGTGCTCTGTCATATTGTTACTATCATAAGATGGATAACCTACTACAGCTAATGTTTCACCTGTATTCACATCTACTACTACAGCTGAACCACTATAAGGTGCAATAGAGGCTTGGTCTGGTTTTAAACGACCCGCTTCATATTCTTGAATTAAAATAGATTCTACAGATGGATAACTTCCACTCCAAAGTTGTTTTACAAGTGTTTCACTAAGTTGCAGGCTTCCTTGTTCACTAAGTGCAATTAAAATCTCACGGTCTGTAATGCTACTTCCTTCTGCATTTACCATATCAGAAAGGTGTTGTTTTAATGTAAGCTTTGTTTTTTCTTCATCTGGTAAATCTTTTTCAGCTTCCTCTAAAGCCGCCATTTTCTTGTCATAATCTGCTTTAACTTTATCATAAAGTTGTTTACGCATTTCATTTTGTGGGGCTTTTTCCATATCATTTAAGTTAAGTTGGTTATTATCTACCATAGAGGCAATTACTTCACGACCACTTAATGTCATAACGCCTCGTCCCTGACCTCTTAAACGTTGTACAATAGCTGAGCTTAACTGCTTCTCAATGGCATTATAAGCCGCTAATTGTAAATCCGCATCTATTGTTAAGTAAACATCATTACCATCTTTATTATCTGCTTCTTCTAAGGTAAATACTTCACGTCCCATATTATCTACTTCAATGAGCTTTTTACCTTTTTCACCACGAAGTTCTTTTTCCATAGTACTTTCAACGCCGCCCTGTCCAATGACATCATCTTGATCATACCCTTGTTCTTTCATAGCTTCATATTGACTGGCTGTAATTTTACGTGTATAACCTAAAACATTTCCAAATTCTTTTCCATAGACATAATAGCGTTGAGATTCTACCTCTGCCATAATCCCTGGATACTTTTCTTTATTTTCTTCAATTGCAGCTAAAGTTTCACTTGAAATGCCTTCTGCAATTGTAATCTTCTTATATTTTTGATAAGCAGTTTGATACATCTCAAGACGCATTGCTATAATTTTTCTGGCTTCTTCATCTGTAAAATCCTCACTTAACGCAAATACGTCATCACGCATATACTTCATAAGTTCTGCTGCTGAATAACCATATAACTTTTCCTTATGCTTTTGGTCATTATAAGGTAAGTAGTTTGTAATAAATGAACGCTTAGCTGTATCATCTCCTGTGAATTTAAAAGGTGCTTCTTTGGTAATTGGTACATTATCAATATATGTATCATTATTTGCTTCTAATAATTTAGCAACACTTAATAAAATTTCATTTAACGTATCTTTTTTAAGATCAACCTGTGGATCAACTTTAAGTACGTAAATTGGCTTATTCGTTGCTAGAGGCTTACCATATCTATCATAAATATTACCACGTGCGGCAGGTACTTCTACTGTACGCTCTACACTGGCTCTTAAATCTTGTTCATAGCTTTCATGATCTACTATCTGTAATTTATAAAACTTTAATACAAGTACAAAGTACATGCAAAGAAAGATCCCTGCAAGGAAAACTAATCTATCTGAAATAAAAATTCTCTTATTTGGATTTAACTTATTTCTTCCCATTTTTCACTTCCTCACTTACATAGATGTTTTTTTACATCATACCCCTTATTTTAACTGATTCTTCTCCTAACCTCAAGTTTTTATAAGAAATTAAAACAAAGTTTTTAATCCTTTATTTACC
>USPX01000168.1 GCA_900556665.1 uncultured Eubacteriales bacterium | reverse complement strand
GCGGCTGGATCACCTCCTTTCTAAGGAATAAAATCGAAATGGCTTACAGGTTACTATTTTGTTTTGAAATTTCATGAGAAGAGGCTAGCAGAAATGCTAGTCTTTTTAGTTTTTAAATACACTTACTCAAATAGTAAGAGTTAGCATAAGTTTTTTGAGACTAAAAATAAATAACTATAAGATAAAAAAGGATATACATAAACGTGTATATCCTTTTTTATTATATTTTGAGATTCGAATACAATAAGAAGATATTATATAAGGAAAGAAGTAAGTCCAGGCTAAGAAAGTTTAGAGATTAATTAGAGAATATATAGAGATAAAATAGAGAATTCTTAAAGGTTAATTAGAGAAAGCCATGTTATAGTTTTTATAGACAGATGATTAAGAGCTAGAAGGTTAAATTTTTCATATGGAGGTAAAGAAAATGAAAAAGTTTGCAAAACAGCTTTTAAGTATAAGTTTAATGATTTCAGCAATGACACTAACAGGATGCGGACAAAGAAATGTAGGCGTAGAAACTAGTGTAGCCATGGGAACGTACATTTCAGAAGAAATTGATTTTCCTAGAGCTAGTGAAAATTATTTAGGAAAAGAACATTTAGTACAGGGAGAAAATGGAGAACTATATTGTTATGCAGTGGAAGATGGATGTAAGATTTATACTTTATCTGAAAATGATAAGTGGAAGTTACAAAAAGAAATTAAGATACCGGATGATATAAGAAAGATATATAAGATTTTTATTAAAGCCAGTAAAGTATATATTGCATATGGTGATCAACAGGGGAATATGTGTATAGGAGTACAGCAAGATGAGAATAACTTTAGAATAGTAAAGCTTAATAAAGATAAGGAACCTGTTAGAGAAAAAGCATATAGAAGATATGTAGTGGATGTAGATAGCAATGGGGACTTCTATATAAGTCAGATTATGGGGCATGGTCAAGTAGAGAAATATAGTGGTGAGACAGGAGAATGGCTAAAAGAATATGATGGAGAAGTTCAAGATTTTAGTGTTATAGGAGATAACATATATACAGTACAGTTGAAGGATAAAACAATAAAGGTATGCGATAGTAAAAATGGTGAGGTAATAAAATCAATCAATTATAGTGGAAATGGGGAAACAAAATTAATTAAAGGTATTCAGGAGGGGGAATTATATTTATGCAATAGCGAAGGGATTTTCCGTTTAGCTAAGGAAGGAGTCTTGTGGGAACAAATTATAACTGCAGATCAATTAATTAAAATAGATAGTAAGATTACTAATTATGGCGTGTATCTGAAAGATGATAGTTTCATTATTTGTTATTGCAGAACTGAAGGGGATATGCTAGTTCACTATTACTATAATAAAGACATAGTAAGTAATCCAGATAAGAAGATGGAAATATGCATGATGTATGATGATGAGGCACTGAGGGAGGCTGGTAAACAATATCAAGAAGCACATAAAGATATTTTAATTCAATCACAATCTGTAAAAAGAGGAGATAGATTTAGTTTTTGTGAGTTTGCTCAAGGTAGATTAAATGATAAAGGAATGGATTTAGTGGAAATAGAAGGTGCTGCACAGGGAATTCAAGAAGGTGAGTTAGAAGATATTACAGATGTAGTTGAAGAATTAATTAGTAATGGCACAATAGATGAAAAGTTAGTAAAGAATTTTAAAGTAGATGGTAAGTATTATATGATTCCTACAAGATATACAGTAAGTACAATATGGGGAAATAAAGAAATTTTAAATCAAGTGAATACATTAGACGACTTAGTCGCATATAAGAAGGCTCATCCACAACAGATATTATTTGGTAGAACAAGATTAGAATTAGCTTATGAGCTTAGAGGAAGTTGGCTACCTTATTGTTTTGATCAAACAGGTAAGTTTGATGAACAAAAATATAGAGCATGTATGGAAAACCTTATTGCTTTAGAAGAAAGAGAATATAAGCCAGTTAATACTAAAGCATATTGGTATGATATACAAATAGATAAGAAAAAGGAACTTTTAGATTTAGCTGAAGGAAAGACACAATTAGTTGTATTAGAACCGCAATCATTAAAAGAAGTGGCAGAAGCTGCGGAGGTATTAAAGGGTAGAAATGATATAATGATGAAGAATTTAATGAGTGTTAAATCATTTTATAGTGCAAGAGGTATAGTAGGTATTAATGCAACCAGTGGAAATAAAGAGGCAGCAAAAGAGATTATAAAAATTGCATTAAGTGAGGAATTGCAAAGAATAGATAATGAAAAGGGTATGCCAATCAATAAGAAAGTCCAAGTAGAGAGTACCGATTTATCAGCATACCCTAGTATAAATAATGAATTTAAAGCATGTTTAGAACAAGTTACAGCTTGTGCAAATAATATAAGCAACTCAACTTTATATTATGTGACTACAGAAACTGATAAATATCTTGCTGGGCAACAGACTATAGAAGAAACAATTAAGGTTATTAAGGAGGCGTTAAAAGATAGTCAAGAAGTAGACTATTATAACTATAAATCAACAACGCTTAACTAAACTAATAATAAAAGTACAACCGCCATTTGGTGTATCTTCTAAGGTAAGGGTACCATGATGAAGTTTAATGATTTCTTGAGCAATGCTAAGGCCTAGACCATAATGTTCTTTAGCATGTCTTGAAGAATCTACTTGATAAAAACGCTCAAAAATAGAGGCTTTAGCAGCGTCAGGGATACCAGGACCTTGATCAATTACTTTAATAAGATAAGTAGACTTGGTATCTTCAAGTGAAAGTTTAATAGGTGTATGAATAGGTGTATGACTTAAAGCGTTATCCAATAAAATAATAAGGACCTGTTTTAAACGATTGATATCTACTTGAATAGGTGTAATAGAGATATCAGGTAAATCTAAAGCAAGTGGATGTTGTCTTTCTTTAGCCGTTATATAGAAAGTATCATAGAGTTCAAGTAATAATGTGTCTAGCTCAGTAGGTTGTAAGTTAAGTGACCAATTCGTTTTAGCATCAATATTAGCGAGAGTTAATAAATCGCCTATTAATTTACTAATACGGATACATTCACTAGATATAGTAGTTACAAAAGAAGAGGAGTTTACATCAACTTGTTTCTCTAATATAGAAGCATTGGTTTGAATAACTGTGATAGGTGCACGCAGTTCATGTGAGGCTGCAGCAATAAATTCTTTTTGTTTTTGATTGCTTATTTCTATAGGTTTAATGGCACGACCTGAAAACCACCAACTAAACAATGTAAGGCCTATAATACAAATAAGGCAGAGAAAAAGAAATAGCAATCTAATATGTAGTATTTGAAGGTCATCTTTATGTAGATTCTTTAGTAGAATGATTTGAAAAGGAACACCTGAAATAGTAATTGATGAAGTTGTTACTAAGAAGTGTTCATTACAATCAGTAGACAGTTCAAATTGCTTTGGAGAAAGTAGTGTATTATCAGTTGGAACATTTTCTTGAATCTGTACTTTAGCTAAAGCAATAAGGTCTTCTCGATTAGAAATAGTTTGATACCCACCTTGATAGAGCAAAGCCTCATGGTTTTGCTCTATATTTATAATAAGATTATTTGAAACCTCTGTTTGAGAGAGCCATAGAGGACTAATAAATGAACAGTTTTGTAAATAGTAGATGACTGTATTTAAATTATTTTGTAATGAAAGTTTATGAACATTATTAAGTTTACTTTCACAAGCAACTAGAGAAATAATAGCCATGAACAAAAGTACACAGGTTGTAATAGAGGCACAAATTAAAGTGAGTTTATGACGAAGTTTATTGAGCATGAGAAACCTCCAGTGTATAGCCAATACCACGAGTAGTAGAGATTTTAAGAGTACTACCTATTGTGTTTAAACGGCGACGTAAAAAGTGAATATAATTATCTAAGTTCCCATCTTCTACAGGAGAATAGGGACCCCATACCTTTGACAATATAATATGACGAGGTAATAATGTATTAGGATTATTAAGAAATATTTCAAGTAAACTAGCTTCTCTTTTAGATAGAGAACAAATATGTGCGGGACCTGTTAAAATAAAAGTATTTAAATCTAAAGTAATATCAAGTAAAGTAAGTTGTTTGGTATTTTTTAATTGGGCAGGTCTACGTCCTAAAGCACGAATACGTGCCAACAGCTCTTGAGTAGCGAAAGGTTTACCAAGATAATCATCAGCACCAGCATCTAATCCTTCTACCTTATTATCAATATCTGATAAGGCAGTAAGCATAAGTATAGGCGTTATAATTCCTTTAGAACGAATTTGACGAAGTAAACTTAAGCCATCTAAAGAAGGTAACATGCGATCTAAAATCATTAAATCGTAATCACATTGTTCAATAAAACTTAGAGCATCCATTCCATCATGACAAGTATCAGTAGTATAGCCTTCACTATTTAAATAGAATACAAGACTGTCACAAAGCTTTTCATCATCTTCAATAAGTAAAATACGCATAGCAAAATCTCCTTATATATGAAATCTAAAATAGATAGAGTAGCTTGATAAAGAATAGGTATTATAGAAAGAAGTAATGATTAGTAAAAAATTAAGTAGATTAGTTTAGTAGTTAAAGTATAGCTTAATATATAAGTTAAGGTATGTGGAAATTAGGTGAATATAATGAAATTATATAGTATTTTTCAAGGGAGATGTATAAGATAAAAAGAAAAAGTTAAAAAGATAAAAAAAGGTATTGACGTTTGTAAAGAGATAGTGTAATATTATACAAGTCGCAAGGAACACAAGCGACAAACGAACGAGTCATATCGTTCACAATATTGTACTTTGAAAAACAAATACTACAAATGATAGATTTTAGTAAATCGTACTAAACACAAATTGTGTTATACGATTTGCGCCTAACGATAAATGTACTAAAGTGTGTTAACGTAGACGCACTATAAAGAAATTTGTCAGGGTGTAAAATCTACAATTTAACCGATATATTCTTTGTGAAAAGTAAGTAATTACTTTTTTAACAAGGCACCGTCATAGAAATATGACAGACCAATAGGTCAAGCT
>USPX01000167.1 GCA_900556665.1 uncultured Eubacteriales bacterium | reverse complement strand
GAAGTGTTCGAAGCGTAGTGAAACGAAGCAAGTTTTTCGCCGTTTCTTTCATTATTGAGTCTAGTACATCACAAAATACGGAAGGCGTAGCTAGTAGAGGTGACTACTCCCTCTGGCTACTTTGGTTAGTTCTCTCTCACGAGTTTTTGTGCTTCACGTTCGTTATCATAATCTGCACTATTAGCAACCTGATAACCTTCATGTGAATAAATAGCTATAACAGCTTTGCCTTCTTCTGTTTCACCTATTTTCATAAAGGCATTTTGAAGTGCTGCTTTAAACGCATCATCCATAATTTCTGAACGCTTACTTACACTAATTGTGTCATTATAAATAGCTGGTGTAACACCGATGACATTTGTTTCTTCCCAAATAGAAGCACTTCTTGCATACTCTGATGTCCATTTTTCTTCATAATCTCTACGGGCATCCGCATAAGTTAAAAGCACATCTACTTGCCCTGAAGCAAGTCTTGCCATAGCGCTACCATAAGAATCTGATTGTACTGCATGACTTAAATCTGTAATGCTCTTACCATAGTTATTTTTAAGCCATAAGGATGGATAAATATAACCTGCTGGAGAAGATGAAGACATAATGCTCCAGTTGGCACTATTTAAATCATCAAAGCTTAAAGCTTCACCACTATTAACTTTACTAGCAAGCTCTTGACCTTTTTCAGATGGTCCAGCAATAATCAGTGCACGGTAAGAATTGGTTTGCTGACCTGAAGAAGCTGTTGGCTGACCATCGTTCCAAGCTTTAGCTTCATCGGCATCTTTATTAAGTCCTTCTCTTGTAGCTGTTAAAATAACATCTGCCCCATCATCATAAAGTACATAAGTCCCCCCTGGAATAAAGCCAATATCCGCCGTACCTGCTGATAAGGCTTCACCAACAGCCTCATAACTGGTGCCTACTTGAATATCAATATTTTTTACATCATATCCTTCATCTTGTAAACTGCTCTTTAAAAGTTCTTTAAGTGGCTCTGTGGTAGCAATGATTTCTTCTGGCTCTCTAGAAGGTACAAAGTATATGCTTAGCTTTTCTATGGTTTTCAAAGTCATTTCATCACTTACTACTGTAGTATCTGCTGCATTTTTTGGCCCCTCATTTGTTGCCACTGTACTACTGCCACAGCCAACCATTCCTACTGCTAGTGACAACATACATGTCATACCCAAAAGTTTTTTTACCCAATTCCTCACTGCAAAATCCCCCTCTATTTCTAAGTCTTGCTTAAAATTTTGACTTGCTCATATGCTAATAAACTGTGACCTTCTGTGTGAGCACATTTTTAGTTCCTTGTTTAATGCGAAGATTAATTTCACCATCTGTTTTAAGTTTATAAATAAAAGTCTTATAAGCTACACCGTTTTGATCAGCTACTAAAGTAAAGTAATCACTATAGCCATAAGCTGTAGGATAGGTGCCATTATCTTTCATAAATAAACCAATTTGCAAGCCACCATCTAAATAAGCGCCTACTCTTACCTTGGTAAGTGTTTGATTTGGTTTAAGATTTGTCACACGAACCGTTATAGCCATTTCTTCATTAGCTTTAAGATTTTGTGTATAAAACATATTATAAACTGGTGTGCCCACTGGCTTTGTGCTATCTACTTCATCTGCTACAACGTTCATGGACTGTGTTAATATTTTACTTGAACCTTGTTTAATACGTATATTGATATCGCCCACTACACCTGGTTTAATCTTAAAGACAAAGGTGGCACTACCATGACCATTTTCATCTGTGGTAATACTAAAGGTATCGCTATAGCCATAGCTTGTAGGCCACTGGGCTGAAAGGGTTTTAAATAATCCTACCTGTGTGCCACCATCTAAGTAAGCCCCAATACGGTAATTACTATAGGTTGTATTTGGTGTTAAATTATTAAATTCTACTGTTAAAGGAAGCTCTTGACCAGCAATTACACAATTTGGCTGATTAATAACATAAGTCGCCTCTTCTATTGGTTGTGGTGTTGGATCTGGACTTGGTTCTGGACTTGGTTCTGGACTTGGATCTGGGCTTGGCGTTGGATCTGGACTTGGAGATGGACTTGGTTCTGGATCATCTGCCACATATTTATAAGACCCACTGGCAAAAGTTGTACTATCGTACCATTTATAACTACCACTTGGATTTGCCCAAGGCTCCGTTTGAGGTTCTGTAGAATTTTCGGGTATTTCAAAGTCATATAAACTTGTAGCTGTATCTAATGTAATACCTTGCCCTACAAAGGTTGTATAATCTTCTTGACTGGCAAGCCAGTTTGTTAGCTGCATAAGGAGTAAGGCATCATCTTCCTCCTTATAGCCATCATAAGTTGTCTTTCGCTTACCATTCTCTTCTTTAAGATACTTAGGTGTCGCATCTTCTACTAAAGAAGAATCCCCTATAAAGGCTGCTTTACCTCTACCTTTTTTAGCAATAGCTACATAAGCGCCTTCTGCTATACCCCCATTATTATAAACACCTTGATCTACTGCTGAAGCCCATTTACTCACGCCTCCCTCAGGTGTATAAATAATGCCTTTAGCAACTTCAGGATTTGTAATCGCTACTGTAGAACCTGCATGCATGGCCACAGAACTAATACCATTTGTAATATTAAAACATTCTCCTGGTGCCACAATCTGATTGGCACTTAAATCACCTAATGCATTATAACGAAATCTTACCCCAAATTCTGTGCTCAGCCAGTCGCTGCTTACCACATCTTCCATAGCTGCTGAATTTCTCTCCCCACTGGTCATACCTTTTGCTGGATCATTATAAGCCCCTCTTCTATAGCCATTAAAAACTTCTGAAGAATCCCATCTATTTTTATTACGGTCTGCATTATAATGATCTGCTATAAAAAGGATACTTCCTCCATCAGCTACATATTGTGCCAAAACATCTTGCTCAGATACTTTAAAAGGCACATTCGCTTCTGGTATGACAAATACAGCAGCATCAGCTAAATCACTATATGTAATGCTACTTCCCTTTCTAAGTTCTTTTACCATATATCCTTCATTTGCAAGGCCCTCTGCAAAATCAGAAAAGCCGCCATCAATAACCCAATCTGCTGCTCCAGCTGTTTGGGCATGAGCATTATCAAACAAAATCATTTTGCCATTCCCATTAGTCGGTGTAATTGTAGGCGCCGTGTCTGCATAAATGCTATAGCCTGCCTGCATCATGACTAAACTTAAAGTGACAAGTGTTGCAATGCGCTTTTTTCTTTTAAACCATTTGCCATTTACCATTTTCTCATCTCCTTAACTTTTTTACGCTTTCATTCTGTATGATTTCTGAGCTCCCAACTAGCATATGTCTGTTAATACTCTATTAAAATTGTGTTAACCCATGACATAAAAAAAAACTAGCTATAGCTTATGCTATTTAACTAGTTTTATTTTATTACCCTCTATAGCTATATATGATTATTAAAGCCAGTTCTTTTTCAAAAGTTCTTTTAAAAATCCTACTGCCTGCTCACCTATTTTACTTGCAATCTCTTCTTCTATGCCCATTTTAAGGGCTTTACTCTTTTCACAGTAAGCCTCACCCTTATTTGTTAACCTCGCATATTTTCCCTTACTTCCTTCCAAGGTTTCAAAGGTTAGATAACCTTGCTGCTCTAATTGCTTCGCACATTTAGACATGGCTTGTCTTGAAATATTAGCCTGCCTTGCTACTTCTGCCAAAGAAATGCGCCCCATACTCAGCTTAGCTAGTAACATAGCTTCTGTATGTGAAATCTGGTCTGTCATTGTTTCTGCCCATCTTTCTTCTACTGCTCTTCTTAGTACAATATGTTTTTCACTGATTAAATCAATTAAATTTAAGTCTTTTAATACCTCTTTCATCAGATATGTTCCCTCTATAATCCTTTTTGTTTTATATTATTATAACTTTTAATGTCTTAAATAACCATCTCCAGTTATGTTTTGTCATTTTGTCAACTTAGTTGACATTATACCCATAATCAGATAAAATAATCAAGTCAACTTAGTTGACAAATTAATTTTGAAAGGATATGAATATGGGACAAACTAAAACTCAAAAAAATATTTTCACATTAATGATGTGCTTTGGTATGGTAATTGGCATGACAGCTTATAACATGCTTTTAAATGAAGGCTTCCACTCAGCTTCAATCTTCTTCACAAATTTATTTAAAGAATTCTGGCTCGGCTTTATCGTAGCCCTTATATTAGATGTATTTGTAGTAGGTAAAATTGCAAAAGGCATTGCTTTTAAAATCGTTAAACCTAATCAAGATACAAAACCTATTAAACTTATTTTAACAATTTCTTGTTGCATGGTAATCGGTATGGTATTATGCATGTCACTATTTGGTGCAATCATGGTATCAGGCTTCAATATTGGTGCACTTAAACTTTATCCATTATGCATCGTACGTAACTTTGTAATGGCTTTACCACTTAACTTATTAATTGTTTCACCAATTGTAAGATTTATCTTCGGTAAAGTCTTCCCTAGCGCATAATAGAAAATCACTACTTGCACTAAAAATGGCAGTCTTATTGATTTAAGACTGCCATTTTTATATGGTTATATCTTTTATATTTGTTGAATAAAGTTATGCTCTATTCATGCGATGATCTTGCATATACTCTTCTTTTTTAACCATTGCTTTAAGCTTGCGAATACCTCTTGTTCTACCTATCCCCTTAGATAAAATGTACGCATCGAAATAACGACATAAATCATACGAAATCTCAGGGATTTCATTACAAATATACACTAAGTCTAAAGAACTTTTGATTAAGTCATTTTCAAAAGCACTTATAATAAGCTTTGACTTACTCATTTGTTGTGTATACTCCATTTTACCGTAGTTCTTTTCAAACTCTAAAATTTTACGCATGTCACTTACAAATTTCTCAATATTGTCATTCATATAAATCCCCTTTTTGTGTACTTTTCTCTAGTATATCACTTTTTTAAAAGGTTATATTGTATTTTTTACAAAAAATTTGTCGTTAAAACATTTTTATGAATAATCTCTCCTATAATTTTGCTTTCTAAATACATCACTTATA
>USPX01000166.1 GCA_900556665.1 uncultured Eubacteriales bacterium | reverse complement strand
TTTAAGAGCTTCAACTTGTTTAAGTGCTATAACTCTTTCATCAGTACCAGAGTTAATAATAGCTTGGTTAACTTTCATAATTGCTTCAGCTTCTGCTTTGGCAATTTGTTCAATAGCCTTAGCTTTACCTTCAGCTTCAAGTAATTGAGATTCTCTTAAACCTTCTGCTCTTCTAATATTAGCTTGTTTTTCAGCTTCTGCAGCTAATATTTTAGATTGTTTTTCACCTTCTGCTTTTTCAATTTGAGATTGTCTTAACCCTTCTGCTTGAAGGATCATAGCTCTCTTATCTCTTTCAGCTTTCATTTGTTTTTCCATAGCTTCTTGTATTTCTGCTGGTGGAATTATGTTTTTAATTTCTACTGATAGTATCTTGATACCATAAGCATCTGTAACCTCATCAATGATACTTAATAAGTTTTGATTGATTAAATCTCTTCCGCTTAATATTTCGTCTAGTGTCATGTTACCTAATATATTTCTTATATTAGTTGTTGCTGAATAAACAATACCTGATTTATAGTCTTCAATATTATAAACTGCATCCTTTGCATTAAGCATTTTATAAAAGATAACATTATCAACTGAAATCTTAACATTATCCTTAGTAATTACTGATTGTGGTGGTACATCTAAGATTTGTTGTTTAGTTGAAACTTTTTTTCTAACAAAATCAATACCTGGAATGATAAAATGCCAACCTGGTTCAAGTATCCTACTAAATTGCCCTAATCTTTCTACCACATACAAATATCCTGTGTTTACTACTTTCACTGATGATAATAATACAAACAATACTATTGCAAGTATTATTACTAAAACTATTAATCCCATATTAATCCTCCTTTAATTTTACAGTTAATTTATTTCCTTCAATACCTGTAATTATAAATTTATCACCTTTATTTATCTTAGGTCCTTTATTGATAGCTGTCCAATATATACCACTTACCTTTATCTCACTTTTTTCATCAATGTCTTTTTCTGCTGTCATTATTTTACCAATATAAGTTTGTTCCATCAGTGGTGTATGATTCTTTTCAACTTTAAATTTTTTCTTTGCCCATGGATATCCTACACATACCATAGCAATTCCAATAATCAGAAATGCAAGTATCTGTATTTTTATTGCTAGTCCTAGTAGTGATAAAATTATTGCTGCAATTGCACCAATGGAAAACCACATGAATATGAAACTACTGGTTACTATATCTATTACTATAACTAAAAATGCTATTAATAACCAAATTATTATTTCAAACACTAATTATTCCCCCTTTCAACCATTAATCCATTCTTATATTTATCTTTTGTTATATTAAATTATATATCATATTGGTATAAAATAGTATTTTTTATTTACCATCAACTGGTATATTCTTATATTATCATATTTTTTAACACTTATCAAGATATTTTTTATTATTAAATAAGTTTTTTGTTAACTCTTTTAATATTTTTGCATACTTTTTATTTATATTCCTTACTTTAGCATTTTATCTTATATTTTAACCACATTACATAATATAAATCATTGATTTTCTAAGGTTTTCCTTTTATCATTATATATGAAACAAACCTCCTCTTATGTATTTTATTAGTTAGATAATATAATACTAAAGATAAGAGACAGACTCTTATGGAGAAATTGAATCACTTAATTTATTTAAAATTTAAAATAACGGAGATGATATTATGAATTTTATAAAAGTAGGGTCTGCATGTCCTGTAACCAAAGTTGCAGATGTTGATTTTAATGTAGAAAATATAAATTTATGTATTGATGAAGCTTATGATAAAGAAGTTAAGTACTTAGTATTCCCTGAACTTGCTGTAACCTCTTATACATGTGGTGACTTATTTTTAAACTCTGCTTTATTAAATGCCTCTATAAACGGTATCAAAAATATAGTTGAACACTCTCTTTACAAAGATATGCTTATAACCATAGGAGCACCTCATTTACATAATAATATATTATATAACTGTGCTTATATGATATTTAACGGTAAAATATTGGGGATTGTTCCAAAATCATATATACCTAACTATAGTGAATTTTATGAAAAAAGATGGTTTACTGAAGGTGTTAACGTAATTGATGAAACCACATCACTACCTTTCCAAGATAATATTCCTTTTGGAACAAACTTAATATTTGCAGCTGGCGAAGCAAGATTTGGTGTGGAAGTTTGCGAGGATTTATGGGTAACAATTCCACCTAGTTCATACCTTTCAATAGCTGGTGCTAATATTATTGGTAACCCTTCTGCTTCTAATGAACTGGTAAGTAAAAAAGATTATAGATTATCACTTATTGAAAATCAAAGTGCTAGATGCCTTGGAGCTTATGTATATTCATCAAGCGGAGTTCATGAATCTACTACTGATTTACTATTTAGTGGTCATTTAATAGTTGCTGAAAACGGCTCAATAATAAAAGAAAATGAAAGATTCCAAAGAAATAACGAAGTTATTACAACATCTATTGATTTATTTAAATTAAATTCTGAAAGACTAAAAAATCTAAGCTTTAGAGATATGAACAAGCTTTTACCTTTTAATATAAAGACTATAGATTTCTGCTTTAAAAACACTAAGATCACTAACTTTGACAGATATGTGGATAAACATCCTTTTGTTCCTTCAAATCCTCTTGCAAGAGATGAAAGATGTAAGGAAATATTCAATATACAATGTTCAGCTTTAGCAAAACGTCTTGAACACACTAATTTAAAGAAAGCTGTCATTGGTATTTCAGGAGGTCTTGATTCAACTTTAGCTCTTCTTGTAATAGTGAAAACATTTGATATGCTTGGAATAAACCATGAAAACATAATTACCATTACAATGCCAGGCTTTGGTACTACAGATAGAACTTATAACAATGCATTAACTCTTTGCAGAGAATTAAACTGTGATTTAAGAGAAATTAATATAGTAAAAGCTGCTCTGCAACATTTTGAAGACATTGGTCATGATAAAGATATTCATGATGTTACTTATGAAAATGTTCAAGCTAGAGAAAGAACTCAAATACTTATGGATCTTGCCAACAAGGAAGGCGGATTATTAATAGGTACTGGTGATTTATCTGAACTTGCCCTTGGATGGTGTACTTATAATGGAGATCATATGAGCATGTATTCAGTAAATCCATCAATTCCTAAGACCCTAGTAAGATATCTTGTAAAATATGTAGCAGAAAAAGAATCTACTGAAGAAGTTAAAGAAACTCTTTTAGATATATTAGATACTCCTGTTAGCCCTGAACTTCTTCCAAAAGGAAAGGATGGAGACATTGTTCAAAAGACTGAAGATATAGTAGGACCTTATGAATTACATGATTTCTTCCTATATCATTTTATTAAACATGGTTCTTCAAAAGAAAGAATTCAATTCTTAGCAGAAGTGGCCTTTAAGGATGATTACTCTCCAGAAGAAATTGCTAAATGGCTAGATAAGTTTATTTACAGATTCTTTACTCAACAATTTAAGAGAAGTGCCCTTCCAGATGGTCCAAAGGTTGGTTCTATCTCGCTTAGCCCAAGAGGAGACTGGAGAATGCCTTCAGACGCTTCATTTAACAGCTTTAGATAATTAAAAATGACGGAGATTACTCTCCGTCATTTTTGTTTCTAACTTTTTTAAGCTTTTCTTCCACCATTTCTATAAGCTTATGCTTATCAGCTTCATTATTTACAACATCCATTGTATCCATATCTATTATAAGGACTTCAGATGCATTATAATGATTATTTACCCAATTATCATAATCCTGCCATAGGAAATGGTAATATTCCTTAAGGCTTTCATCTACTTCAAAATCTCTTCCTCTAAGATTTATTCTCTTCATTACTGTTTCAAAAGATCCTTTTAAATATACCATTATATCTGGCGATTTTTTAGGCAATTCCTTTAACTCTTCTAGCATATTTTCAAGAAGCCCTTCATAAGTGTTCATTTCAAGTTCTGAAATTCTTCCAAGTTCCATGTTCTTTTTAGATAGCGATAGGTAAGTGTTTGATGCTATCTCCGACTTTTCCCCCGCTTCACACCGTACGTGAGACTTTCGAACTCATACGGCGTTCCAGCAATTATAAATTTTAATTAAATAACTGAATTTCCAACTTGTAATCTTAGTTTATTAAGTTTTTCTAGACTTTTGTCGTTAAGTTTTAGTTTATGTAAGTATTTATTTATTGTTTCCTCTTTGGTTGCGTGTATCAATTTGTGTATATCTTCATTAACCCATATTAGGTTTTTATACGTATCCGTTCCTCCCTGTGATTTAGGAAGTTTATGATGACATTGCATATCGCATATGTTAAGCGGTTCTCCTGTCACACCACAATTACCTTTTTGTGCTATTATTAATGATATTCTGTTATCACTGTATTCAGTGGATTCACAATTTCTAACGTTGTTTAGTAGGTATCTAACTAGAAAGTGATAATCGTTGTTTAACTTCTTATGCACTAACTCTCTACCTATAACTGTATAGTTGCAAATCTCTTGAGTGAAGTTCATTGGTGGTGATGTAGATATTCCGTTAAGAGGATATATACTTACATTACTAATTGTTCTTATTTTCCCTTTATACTTACCATAAAACTTTTTAAAGACTTTGGAAGTTGAGGGTTTGTTAGAAATTACTTGTTTTAATCTGTTGTGTAAGGTTATTGATGTTAAGTAATTTATTGTATTGAAGTCAAAACTGACATTTGTTGCTATTTTGTAGTAGTTATGGACTCCTAGAATCATAGCATTTAGTTTGTTTACTTGTTTAGCTTCATAATTACTTCTCATGTAGACTATCTGATGTTTTAACTTTGTAGTTACACTATTTCGTGCCTTTTCAGACATTCTGATTTGACATACATATTTACCTTTCTTTGGTTTAGCCATTAGTCTGAAACCTAGAAATTCGGTATAGTTTGTTTTGAGATTAGTTATTTTAGATTTATCTTCGCTTATCTCTAAACTTAGTCTTTCTTTCAACCATTGTTTGGTAGCTATGTAAATCTTATTTGCAGTTTTATAGTCTCTACAGAATATTTTGAAATCATCTGCATAT
>USPX01000165.1 GCA_900556665.1 uncultured Eubacteriales bacterium | reverse complement strand
AGGTCTGTAAAGTACAATTTTTTTACCGATTACTTGTACAGTAATTGATTTTGTACGTTCACTTAACATACCAGCGATGTCTCTTGGATCTTCTAAACAGTTTTGAAGTACACTGATTTTAACGATTTCTCTTGCTTCTAAAGCTAAATCAATAGCTTCTGTAACTTCTGGTGTTAAACCGTTTTTACCAATTTGAAAAATTGGGTCAATCTTTTGTGCTAAAGATTTTAAATATGATCTTTGTTTACTTGTAATTGTCATCATCTTGCTCCTTTCTATGTGCTATATCTTCTATTATTTATAATAGTCAAATTCAAGATCGTAAATATTAACTGTATCCCCTTCAGAAATACCAGCATCTTCAAGAGCTTGAATAATACCTTTTTCACGTAAGTATTTTTGGAAGAATGCAAAGCCTTGCTCTGTATCCATAGCTGTGTAACCAAGCATACGTTCAATAGCTGTTCCTTCAACTGTGAAGTAACCATCAAAGATTTCTTTAACAGTGAATGGTCCATCTGGCATTTGACTTACTTCTTCGAACTCTGGTTCAAAGACAATATTTTGATCTGGTGCTGCCTCAAGAAGCTCAGCTACGTCTTTTAATAACTCTTGTAAGTTATCATTTGCTGCTGCTGAAATTGGAATAACTTTGATACCTTGTGGCTCAAATTCAGCTTTAAGACGCTCAAGATTTTCTTCACAACCACCTACGTCAATTTTATTAGCTGCAATAATTTGTGGTTTATCTTTTAAGATATTTTTATTGTAAAGGTCGATTTCTCTTTGAATTGTGTAAATATCTTCTACAGGATCTCTACCTTCTGTGCCTGCAGCATCTACAACATGTAAAAGAACTTTTGTACGTTCTACGTGTCTTAAGAAATCGTGTCCTAAACCAACACCCTCTGCTGCCCCTTCAATAAGCCCTGGAATATCAGCCATAACGAATTGTTTACCATATTGGTTTGTAACAACCCCAAGGTTAGGTGCAAGTGTTGTGAAATGGTAGTTAGCAATTTTAGGTTGTGCATTCGATACCATTGATAATAATGTAGATTTACCTACATTTGGATACCCTACAAGCCCTACATCAGCAATCATTTTAAGCTCTAAAGTAATCCAGTATTCTTTAGCTGGTGTTCCTTTTTCAGCATAACGAGGTGCTTGTCTTGTAGCAGTGGCAAAGTGTTGATTTCCTCGACCACCACGTCCCCCTCTAAAGATAATTTCTCTTTGGCCTGTAGCATGTAAATCGGCAATAACGTGTCCTGTTTCTGCTTCTCTAATAACCGTTCCTTGTGGTACTTTGATCACAAGATCTTCCGCATCTTTCCCATGACAACGTTTTTTTCCACCTTCTTCACCATCTTTTGCTTTATAGTGACGTTGGTGTCTAAATTTCATTAATGTATTTAAGCCTGGGTCTACTTCAAAGATGATGTGCCCTCCACGGCCACCATCTCCACCGTCCGGCCCACCATTAGGTACGTATTTTTCTCTTCTGAAAGAAACGTGACCGTCTCCGCCTTTTCCCGATCTTACAAATATCTTGACTTTATCTACAAACATTTATTTCACTCCCTTCATGATGATAGTTTGTACACTTTCTAAGTATTCCATCATGTTTAAAAAGTATTCTTTAATGAAAGAAAAATCTATATATAAATGTATATATAGATTTTGATACAAATATATAAAAAGAAGGTTTCAACCCAATCGTTGAAACCTTCTTTAAATCAATTATGCTTCTTGTGCAACTGGATATACAGAAACTTGTTTTTTGTCTCTGCCTTTGCGTTCGAATTTAACTGTACCATCAACTAATGCGAATAAAGTGTCGTCTCCGCCACGTCCTACATTAAGTCCTGGATGAATTTTAGTTCCTCTTTGACGGTATAAGATGTTCCCAGCTTTAACAAATTGTCCATCTGCTCTTTTAGCACCAAGACGTTTTGATTCTGAGTCACGACCGTTTTTAGTAGATCCTACCCCTTTTTTGTGAGCAAAGAACTGAAGGTCTAAACGTAACATATATTTCACCTCCTAGTGTTTTTGGATTTGAATGTATTTTTCTCCGTACATTTCTTTAACAGTCTCAAGACCGTTAATCATGCTTTTTATTAAAAGTTCAGCTTCTGGATTAAATTCCCCTTGCTTACGCTTAGGAAACTCAATATCCAAAACGCCTTGCTCATTATTTACTGCGCGCTGCTTAATGAGCTCACTTGTAAATAGTTCTATTGAGTTGATTGTGTTTATTACGAGCATGCTTACCGCTGCACAAACTATATCTTCTCCATGTTCAGCGTATCCAGCATGTCCATTTAGCGAAATGCGATAAACATGTAAATCTCGCTGATAAATATTCACTTTAATCATTGGCTAAGAATTAAGCTTCGATAGCTGTGATTGTAACTTTTGTGAATGGTTGACGATGACCACGTTTTTTGTGGTAACCTTTTTTAGCTTTGTATTTGTAAACGATGATTTTTTTAGCTTTACCGTCACCTACAACGTCAGCTTTAACAGTAGCACCATTAACGAATGGAGCACCAACTGTGAAAGAATCTTCTTTACCAACAGCTAAAACTTTGTCAAAAACAACTGTTTCGCCAGCTGCAACGTTTAATTTTTCAACTACAACGCTGTCACCAACTTTTACATTATATTGTTTTCCACCTGTTTCAATAATTGCGTACATGTGTACACCTCCTTATTCCGAAAACTCGCCGAATACGGTACTGCTTAGCAGTTTCAAACCTCTTCGTGCGGCTTAAGCACATTTGTAATTCTATCATGGGGGTACCGGGTTGTCAACATTTATTTAGAATAAAATTGACATAAAAACTTGTTTTTTGATTTTCTTTCCATTTTTTCAAAGGAAATTGCAATCCCATATGTTGCTTCAAGCTTTGATTTTAGGTGATTTTTCTGAATTATGTCAAGCAAATCAGCAGTCACACTTATGACCATTTGTTTTTGAATAGTATGAGTGCTAACGTGCTTAATTTGCTTTTCCATTAAGAAAAGTTCATATAAAACATTAAAACTACCATATGGATGCCCACAATCTTCACAGCTTGTTAATAGCTTATGGTGCAAGCTTGTATATTTCCCTGTACGTGAAAATTGAAGTAAACCAAGTTCTGTTAATGGATAAACCTTTGTGCGATTATCACCATACATATTTAATAGCTTTTTCGCCATTTCATAAACAGCTACTTTGTCCTCGTCTTCTTTCATTTCCACTAAGTCAATGATAATAATACCTGCTAGATTTCTTCTTAAAATCTGCAATATGCTTTCTTTAGTTGCAAGTAAGTTAAGATCAAGTACCGCTTTACGTGGATTTTTAGTTAAGACTGCCTTTGCACTATTGACGTCAATAATCGTCATAGCCTCTGTATAGTCAATGATTAAATTACCACCATTTTTAAGCCATATTTTACGGCTTGTTAAATGGTCAACTTGTTTTTGTAGACTATAATTCACAAAAATCTCATCTTCTTCATCCACTAAAGTCAGTTTAACCTGTTCCTGCACTCCATATTCTTGCATTAAACTTTTAATTTCTGTTAAAAGCGCCCCTTGATTACATACGATTTCTACTTCATCTTCATTATTAAGTGTTTCATTAATAACCTGTGCGTATAATGGTGGCTCTTTATAAAGGACACTGCCACGTGAGAGAAAATCCTTTGTGGCCATAAATTGCTTTGCCTTTTCCATTAACGACTTTGCATCTTTAATAATCTGCGCTGTCGTTGCTTCTTCTGCTTGCGTACGCACAATAAAGCCATAGGAATCTCCTACGACTTCTCTTAAAGCTTCTTTTAGCTGCACTCTTGTATTATTGTCCCTAATCTTCTTAGACACATTAATACCTGTTTCAAAAGGGAGACACACGAGGAATCTCCCTTTCAAACTAATTTTACCCGTTAATTTATGACCTTTTTCACCCACGTTTTGTTTGACAACCTGTACAGGTAGTCTTGCTCCTGGATGAAGTTTTGTATGATACATTTCTGGAATTTGCTTAATATGCAAAAGCCCATTCTTATCACTGCCATAATTGACGAACACAGCTTTTAAATTTTTAACCACTTGCTCAATTTGTCCAATAACAACTTGATTTTGCATATCTTCTTCTAAATGAGAGTCTATATATAAGTTAGTCCACTCCCCTTCTTGAAGTACTGCAATGCGTGTCATCAAAAGTTGCTGCTCAACGAGTATTTGTTTTTTCATTATTGTTCACGACCAAATGTATCTAATGGAATGAAAGTATCGCCGTGCGCTGTATACATTTCCTTTCTTGTAACTTGCTTTTCTATTTCAGCTACTTCGCCTTCTAAAAGTGCTTGTACAAAAAGATCAGGATTTAAGTTACTACTGCTTCCTGCTAATACATGCATGCTAATAAGAATACTATCTGCTTCTTCTGAAACGTTACATTCTAAAAGCATTGGTTTAAGGTCAAGTGGACGAATACCCGCTTTACCTTTTTTCATCACAACAAGCTCTTCTGCTTGAAGTTTTCTTTCAATTAATTCAAGTGTCACGCCTTCTGTTTTAGTAATACGTACATCATAGTCTGCTGCTTGTACAAGGCTCATGAGTGAATCACTTTTATCGCCTACTTTGAAAGCATCTTCAATACGAATGCCATCTACTAAAACAGCATTTAAATTGTCTTTTACAACTGTAGGATCAATATCTGTTGCTGTTACGATTTCCATATAATCACCTGTACTTTGTACCCCTACACCAAGTGGTAAGGCAAAGTATACAAGTGAGTGTGGGCTAAACCCTTGTGAATAAGCTACTGGTACACTTGCTACCTTAACAGCTCTTTGAAATAAACGCATTGTATCTAAGTGTCCTACAAATTTCACTGGACCTGTTTTGCTAAACTTTAATCTAATTCTCATGACAAATTCCCTTTCCAAATCGCGCTGCCCCACAACCTGTACATTTTTCTGCACAGTTAGGTGTTGTTGTTACGTTCTTAGCTAATTCATTTTCACGAATTAAGAATTTCTTTGTAACACCGATATCAATGTGATCCCATGGTAATACTTCTTCATAACTACGTTCTCTTGCAGCATAGAAG
>USPX01000164.1 GCA_900556665.1 uncultured Eubacteriales bacterium | reverse complement strand
GATGAATCTGAAGCATGGGAAGAAGCATTAACGTTAGAAGATGAAGATTTAAATGACGAAGAGCTGAATGAAATAGAACAATAGATTTAAAGGGGGACAATATGAAAAGAGTCTCAATAGCAGTAGGTAGAAAAATAGAGATAGGTATAATATGTGTGAGCCTAATATTGCAGTGTTATTATATGGTCAAAAGATATCCTGTTACCAAGCAATGTATGTATGCACAGAATGAACAGTTAATAGCAGAAGAAAGCAAATTACAACAGCTAAATAATGGACTTAGGCAGCTTCCTGAGCTTAAACAGCAATTGGAGATGGTAGAAGCTAAAGTGGCAGCTTTTGAGCAAAAGTTCCCTGAAGGGGAGACAACAGCTACTCAAATGCATGTTTTAAATAAGTATATGCATATAAATGGTTTTTATAATACGAAGCTTAGAGATGAGGGCCAAGATGTGTGTGAAACAGAGGTTGGATGTATTGTGAAGCAGTATTATACCTTGGAGTTTACCAGTTTTTATGATGAAGCAAAAGCATTTATTGCTCATTTGAATAGTGCCCGGGAAATGATAACTCTTCAAAATGTAACTATGACTAATCAAATTCAAGAAATAGAAGATGAAAAGACGATTCATGAATTGAAAGCCCGTTTTGGACAAGATTTATCTCAAGTTGTCACAACACAAATTACTTTAACTATTTATACTAGGGAAGAAGAAAAAGGGCAAGAAGAGGAAAGGGTTTTAGAGGGAAATAGTGTGATCTACAATGAAAATCCTTTTAAAACTAATAGTAATTATGAAGTAGACAATATAATAGAAGATAGTTCAAATGGGCTTAGTCATAGCGAAACAAATGAAGTAGTCCAAAGGGATATATTTGAAATAACTTTAGCAGATTTATTGACTTCTGGTGAGACGTATAAAATAAGTGGTCCAGGTGTGAAAGGGGTGTCTGTAGGTCTTATTTCCGAGGAAAATATTTATATGACCCTTAAAGTAGATGCCCAAGGATATGCCATAAGTATAGAAGATGAAAAGGGAAATATTAAGCAAAATTCATATACTATGTCTTTAAAAAGTCCAGTAGTTTATATTGAATCGACTATGCAACAACTTCAAGAAAAAGTACCACAAATCAATATCTATATTTACAATGATTTAGAGAAAGAGATAGAAGTAAAATTAGGTGGCAGCTTATTAGAAAATGTACATATTTATAATAAATTTGAACAAGAACTTGCCGAGGGCGAAGTGAAAGGCAATGTGAGGAGGATTGGATAAATAAGGATGTGATAGCATGAAGAAATGGACAAAGATAAAAAGACAAGGCTTCACGTATATGGAGCTGATAGTAAGTTTGGTATTAGTGTTATTAGTAATAGGACCTATCTGTATGAGTGTAGTGACGAGCCGTAAAATATATAGCACTTGGGAGATAACGGAGAAAGGTGTATATCATACAGAAGCATTGATGGAAGAGGTGAAAGCCCAACTAAGAGAAAATAGTAGACTAAAACGACAAAAGGAAAATCAGCTCATTCCAGATTACCCTAATGATAAAGTGGGTAGAAGTATAGCGCTATGTTTGGAAACTAGTAAGAGAGATCCTGAGTTGACCTTAGAAGAACTTTTACCTCATATAACAAAGGCCGATTTAGAAACAGATTATGAAACGCAGCGTTATGCCTATGAAGTAGGGATTTATCCTATAGAAACATTTGAAGAGGAAAAACAAGTCTTTAATTATGATGAGGCGAAGGCAGCAGAAGCAGTTAAGTTTTACTCAGATTTAGATTTTCAAGCTATTTTAGAAGTACAGCATGAAGTAAAGCCTATAGGCTTATCTGTAGATTGTTTAAAAACAGATGACCATCAAGCGCAAAGTCAAGGAGAGGTAGTGGTTAATAAAGCGTGCATTACACTTACCAGTGAGCAGGTGGCAATAGCTCAAAAAGTACAGGATGTAAGCGGTTTAGAAGCTATTTGTTTACAAGGCGAGGCGCTTATGGTGCAGAAACCTACTTTAATGAAAGATGCAAATGGACAAGTAGAAGGTCTGAGTTATACGATCACTGCGCCACCAGGGAAAAAGGATTCAGGTGTTATAGAAGTCAATGTAAATGGACTTTTACGTCAACTTGATGCAGCTCAAAAAAAGCTAGAAGTCAATGAAGCAGTGAAATCATTTACGTTACAATTTATTAATGAGGCAGAGGGGGATCAAACCGTTTGTATTATAAGAACGCCTTGTGAAGGGGTAGATACAATAGAAGCAATAGATGAAAAGATTAAGGTAAATGTATTAAATCCCGGGCATGGCACAACAAATGTAGTGAGGTTAAGTGAAGGTCATAGAGAAAAGCGTTTTATAATTGTAATTCTCACAAGAGATAAGATGCCTATTATGGGGAAAAAGGGGAAAATAGTTAAAAAGATGATTGATTTTTATAATGGGGAGTAATGAATGAGAAAATATGATTTTTATAATGCACATAGTGCAAAAGCAAATCAAACAGGAAATGTACTGTTTACAGTAGTTGTCATTTTGTTAACGCTTGTACTCCTTACAATGATGTGTATGCATAGTGTGACAATGCAGCAACAATTAGTCACGGTGAGAAGGGAAACAAGTAACACGTATTATTTAGCAAAGTCTGCAGTAGAGCAGCAGGTAGCTAATATGAATGCTGACTTAGAAGAAGCGCTAGAAACAATATTACAAAAGGTGTCAAAGGAGTACGTGAGCCAGTTAACAAACTTTGCCAATAAAGAAGAAAAGTTAGTAGCTATGAAAGGAAGTGATAGCTGCAAAAAATATGACCAATTTATTTATGAAAATGGTCAAATAAAAGTGAAAGAAGAGATTCTTACAAAGCGTTTGCAGGATGAAATTTATGAGTTTATGGTAGCACATTATTTGAATAAGGAATGTTTAAATTATGAAGTGGTAGGGGACTACAATATAAGTGAGTATAAAACAATGATTAAAGTCAAAGTTTTACCCATTAAAGAACAGCTTAAGGGGCGAGAAATAATAAGTCAAACTACTTTTAAAGTCATGGCTATGGCAATGACCCAAAATATAAAAGATAATACGTTGTATGATACACAAAATATAGAAGCAAAAATAAAAATTAATATACACTCAAATCTTACAAATATAGTGCATGAAACATATACTTGGGCAGCGCGTCCATCAGAAATTTTAGCTAGTGGACTAGTGAGCTTTTCGGATGTAGTGATAACAGAGGGAGGCTGCTTAGAAGTTGTAAATGGAGATTTAATGATTAAAGGAAGTGGCAATACATATGAAGGGGAAGTTTTTCGAAATGGTGAAAGCCTAGGGGCTGGGGTAACCCAAATGGGTGGGCTAATTGTGAGTAATGGTGGTAAATTAAAAGTCCAAAATGGAGATGTAGTCACTATGGGGAATGTAGTTGCAACTAATGGATGGTCTGGAGAAATGGGAAAATATAACCTAGATACAAGTATAGAAGTTTTAAGAGGCGATATAATAGCTCATACGGTGGGGATTGTAGATGATTATTATAAGCAAGGAGAGAATCAAACACCTTTTGAGCCTATGTGGCAAGGCAGTAATCTAAGTATTCATGTAGGACAAAACGTATTTGTTGATGATGATGTATTAATTAGTAAGTGGATTAAAAATGGAGAAATGACTATAGGTGGAACTATTTTTGGTATAAGTGATGGCAGTGAGGGGGCAGATAAATGGCGGCATATATTTAATCCTAACATAAGTAGTGGGGTATTTGCCCAGGGAAAGAATACACAAATCTTAGCAGAACGTATTTTGGTAAATGGACAACCTTATATCAGTGTAGAAAATAGTGCATTACCTATGAAGCTATGGGAAAGTGTGGGACAACCTTTTGATGAAATTGATTTATGGGAAGGTTATGAAAGGGGCATAGAGCAAGAAACAAATAAAGATTATTTAAAAGAAGATTCTCCTTATTATGATTTTATTCATAAAGATCAAATTAAGCTTTATAACAAGGATATTGCTCATACGTCTTATGCACCTGGTAAAGTGTCAGCAAATGGGATAATATCAGTAGCAGAGGCCATAACAGAAAAAACAGCTAAAAAGCTATTTATGAAAGGTTTTGAAGCAGGGGACTTAAGTCAAGGCAATATGCCTTACCAGTTAGCCAACTATACCCATAGGGGGGACTATGAAGGCTTTGAATATATTTTGGCACAGACCCGTAATAAGCCAGACTACTATAAGGGAAGTGGGGAGGACTATAGATGGTATGAGCAGCCATTAATGTATGGCAAATGCTATACTGAAGGCCAGTTGGCATTAAAAAGTAATTACTTAGGACTGCGTGGTTATATGAGTGCTAAACGTAGTGTGTTTTATGGCAAAATGGATGAAAAAGATGTGCCACAGCTTTTAAGCTTTGAGGAGGTTATTGAAGAGTTGCCAGTACAAACTCATAAGCAGTGGTCTGAAAGTAACCCTATAATAGTCATAAACTCAGGGGATGCAGTAATTGATATTAGTAAGTTATATCAAGAAAAAGAACAAAGAAATGGCAGTTATCCTAGCCTGATTATTAATTCAGGAGGAGGTACCTTAACCCTTACAGCCACTAAGCAGAATCAAAATATACTGAATGGGATTGTAATAAGTAAGGGAAATGTACGTGTTAAGGAAAGTGTGCAAGTGAATGGGAGTATAATTATTGGGGGGAGGCACGAAGGGCTAAATCCAGAAAAAAGAGAAACACGTATGTGTGGTAAGACAGAAATAAATTACAGTCCTGGGCTTGTGATTGGCAATGGGGCACATTTAAAGATTTGCTATGATGCAGATATGTTATTCAAGGTGAATTTAATAGATCAAGTAGTATATCGCAGGCTACTAGATGCACTTAAAATAACCAGGTATCATAGTCAAACAGCATTAAAAGATATTTTAGGCCCTTATCAGGATGAAAAACTAAAGTATTCAGTGGGAAAGGTCTTTTATAAGGAAGATTCTATATTAGATATTTGCTTAGAGAGTATCCGTGTAAATATTGAAGTATTAAAGAAATCAAGAGATTGAAGGGAAGATGGTGAATGAAGAAAATAAGGTATATAGGTTTAGTACT
>USPX01000163.1 GCA_900556665.1 uncultured Eubacteriales bacterium | reverse complement strand
TGCTAGATAAAGGTAAAGTATTTAGATATGGTGGAGAAGAATTTGCAGCAATATTAGAAGATAAAACGATTGAAGAAGTATATGAGATAGCAGAAAGCATTAGAAAGGACGTAGAAGCCTATCAGTGGGAAAATGATATGAAAGTAACTGTGAGTATTGGCGTTGCTCAAACAACAGATACAATCAGAGATATATTTAACATGGCAGATCAAAATTTATATACAGCTAAAAAGCAAGGGAGAAATCAAGTGATTTATGAGACGTGTTAAAAGGTATTTTTTGTATAAAGACGGTATAGGACATTAAAAATTGGAGGCTAGAGGATGCGTAGGAAGATAATAGGTGGAGTAGTAGGCATAAGCTTGGTTATTGGAAGTCTAACTACTATGTATATCAAAAGTAACCAAAATAAAATAGCACATTTGATGGAGGTAGTAGTAGGCATTCAGGAAGCTACCAAAGAGGATGAAACTTATATTACGAAGCTACTTCAAAAAGAAGAGGAGCAATTAACTTCGGATGAAAGGTTTATAGTAGGTTATAAATACTATAATGATCAGGATTTAGAGAAAGCACAACACTATTTAGAGACGGCTAGAACAAATAAAAATAGTATAGCCAAAATATATAGTACAGTGGCACTTGTATCTACTGCCATGGCAGAAGGAGATGGAGAGAAGTGTATCACATTGACGAAAGAAATGTTAGAAAGTATTGGTCCAGAGGATTACACAGAGAGTACTTATAATACCATTATGACTGCTGCACAAATGGCCCTTAATTCAGAAGAAGGAAGAAGGATGGTTCAAGAGCAGTTTAAAGAAGTGCTGGAATACTCGGATAAAATGGAGAGACGTGTTGCATTAAGTTTAAGAAGTAATTTAGGTGTAATGTATTTTACAAATGGTAATTACGCCAAAGGGATTGAAGAATGTTTACAGGTTATTGCAGAAAGCGAAGGGACTGAACATGCCTATTATAGTGCAAAAGCTTATATTGATATGGGTGTAACCTATGGCATGTTAGGAGATGGTAAAGCGTGTCGTAAATATATTGAAAAGGGGATGAATATACCTTTGGATGATGCATATGATGAGGCGAGTATCAAAACATATGGCGCCATTAACTTGTATGACTCAATTTTATATGAAGAAAGTTATGAGGAAATACAAGATGTACAAGCATTATTTACGAAGTATAGTCAGTCGCTTCCAGAGGATACCCGTGAAGTATTATCCATTATGAATGATCTTCCTAATGCAAGACTGGCTTTAAAGACTGGAAAGATAGAAGAAGCTAAAAAGCTGATTTCAAGCATTGGCAAAAGACTAGAGACAACACAAACAGAGGATTATATTGGGATAGAGACAACTTATGCATTAGCTAGGGCAGAATTATACTACCAAGAAGGACAAATAGAAGAAGCTATAGACTATTACATGGAAGCATTAGCTATAGAAGATATACAGTTTAGAAAAAGTGTATTAGAAGGACTGGTAGAGGTACTTAATGCAACAGGTCAATATGAAGCAGCTAATGTATATGAACGTGAATTACAACAGTGGTATGAAAATGAATCACGTGCAGTCCATAAGGATTATTCTGATTATGCCTTATATAAGTATGAAAATGAACGTAAGCTAAGAGAAAAGGCCAAAAAACTTATGATAGAAAATATAACGATAGCAATTGTAAGTGCTATCGTAGTATGTATTGTGCTTAGCATGAGCTTAACATACCTTCAACTTAGACGTATTAACAAATCAGATAGTTTAACGAGAATCTATAATAGAAATTACTTTGAGAAGTATTATAGTGAAATGCTTACAGGAACCAAACCATTTTCAGTGGTCATATTTGATATTGATCATTTTAAAGCTATCAATGATACATATGGACATGTAGTAGGAGATAAAGTCATCCGTAAAGTGGTAGAGTTATGTCAGAAAGTAGTCTCTAAAAGAGGCGTGCTATTTAGATATGGTGGGGAAGAATTTGTACTACTTATCGAAGAAACTGATAAAGAAAAGCTTATAGCCCTTGCAGAAAGTATGAGACAGGCTGTAGCCTCATATGAATGGGGGAAAAGGCAAATTACAATCAGTATGGGTATAGCAAGCAGCGCTGCAGATACAAGAGATGTACTCCACTTGGCCGATAAAATGTTATATGAAGCAAAAATGCAAGGTAGAAATAAAGTGATTTGTAATGAATAGATAAAGGGAATATAAGATGAATATAAGCGTAAGGAATTTACTGAGAATAGGTTTAATCGTGCTTATAGCGCTTATGACTATAAGTATGCCTAATAAAACAAAACAAGTTATTAAACAGATTATTGCACAGGAAAAAGGTGAAGGTACATTAGATAATAAGCTACTAAATGAAGTAGTAGGTCAGATAGATGAAGTAAATCTTAGTACAGATGAAGCCTTTGTTTTAGGGTTTGTAAAGTATCAAGAAGGTGATGAGCAAAATGCAAAAAGATATTTGTATCAAGCTTCTAAAAGTAAAAACGAATATATACGACTTTATGCAGCGATAGATTTAATAAAAATCCTATTAACAGAAGGCGAAAAAAGTGAAGCGATAGCTTTTGTAGGGAATATGCTAGTAGACTTTTCGGGTAAAATATATAATGAGGAAAGCAGTGCAGTTGTAGATTTAATACAAGATATCGTTTATGTAGAAGAAGGGAATAAAACATTAATTGAGAGTTTAGAGCAGGTATTAGAAGAAACTAGTGGATTAACATTAGAGACTAAATGTGACATTAAAATTAAAATTGGTATACTATATGTTTATAATGGCAACTATGCAAGAGGGATGGAAAAGTTCTTAGAAGTCATGGCAGCTGCTGAAAATATGACCAATAAATTTTATGGTGCCAAAGCTCAGGTTAGTTTAGGGGCCACCTATGGTTTATTAGGGGATTATGAGGAAGCTAAATATCATTTTAGATATGCATTAGATATACCAATTACAAATCCAGAGGATAGTGCGTATATTAAAACATATGCTGCAATTAATCTATATGAAAATATGTTATATGAAGCAGATTATAATGACGTAGAGGAAATTCAACAAGCCGTTTTAAAATATACACAGTATTTACCGAAAGAATTGTATGAGTCCATTATGGCTATGGGAGAGATTTCAAGGTGTAATTATTATCTTAAATTACAAGAGGTAGAACGTGCAGAGGAGATTTTAAATAACATTGAAATTAATATTAAGGGTATAGAGAAAGACACTTATTTAAGCATACATACAAATTATTTATTAGCTAAAGCTGAGCTGATGTATTTAAAAGGTGATTTACAAGAAAGTATTCATATATATAAAACGTTAGTTGAAGAAAATAATAAGCAGTTTATGAAATACATTTTAAATCGCTTAGTCAATATATTAGATGAACAAGGGGATTATGAAGAAGCGAATAAATACGAAATAAAATTACGCCAGTTCTATGATCAGGAAGCCATTGTCGTGAATATGGATTATTCAGATTATGCACTTTATAAATATGAATATCAGAAACAGCTACTAGAAGAAGCACACCTAAAAATGAAAAGATACCTACAAATTATTATAATTGCCAGTGTGATTTGCATCATTATGAGATTAGTATGGATAAACAACAAAAGGCTCATACAAGTTAACCGCTTAGATGGTTTAGCCAATGTCTATAATAGAAGATACTTTGAAGAGTATTACAGAAAGTTACAAGGGCAAACGCATCCATTTGCAATGATTATATTTGATATTGATTATTTCAAATCCATCAATGATGTATATGGACATTTAGTGGGTGATCAAGTAATTAAAGGCGTAGTAAACTTAAGTAAAGAGGTAATAGGTAAAAGCGGAAAGCTTTTTAGATATGGCGGCGAAGAATTTGTAGCCATTATAGAAAATAAGCCTATAGAAGAAGTAAGAGATATAGCAGAAAACATTAGACAGTGTATAGAAGCACATGCTTGGGAAAATGAAATGAAGGTAACAGTAAGCCTAGGCGTGAAAGAATCAACTAGTGAAATGAGAGATATCTTAGATAGCGCCGATCAAAACCTCTACATAGCCAAAGAACAAGGGAGAAATAGGGTTATCTAAATGGCTAGTGAGAGTAGTCGCACTACTAACTACACCTTCCATAATTTGTGATACTCTAAACTTGATAAGTAAAGAAACGGCGTGAACTCACTACGCTTCGCTGCGTTCAGACAGCACGCCTAAAACCTCTTTACTTATCTTCGTTAAGAGTATCATCAAATTATTACAGAGGTAGATTAGTAGTTGCGACTACTCTCACTTCTATTTAGAATAACTTGTGGGAGAGAAAGAAAAAAGTTAATTGGTTCATATTGATATAACTATAGGGAATGTTTAGCTATAAAATGAGGTTTCATTATAAAATGAGGCATTAGAATAAATGACTGGCGAGAGTAGTCGCATTACTAACTATACCTTCCTGATTTGTGCTAGTCTAAGCTCGAGAAGTAAGGAAACAGAGTGAACTCACTACGCTACGCAATGCTCGGTTCATCGCGTTGTTCAGACAGCACTCTTAAAACCTCTTTACTTCTCTTCGCTAAGACTAGCATCAAATCACTTCAGAGGTAGATTAATAGTTGCGCCTACTCTCGCTTCTGTTTAGATAATCGCGTCTTCTTATTTTGGGAGGATTGTGGTAAAATGGGCATGATATGTGCTTTTTAGGAAGGACAGGATAATAGGTAGGAGAGTGTAAAAATGAAGGATTTAACAAAAGGGAGTCCTAGTAAACTTATTGTGCAGTTTGCAATTCCTATTTTGATTGGGAATTTATTTCAGCTGTTTTATAGTTTAGTAGATACTCGAATTGTAGGAAGTACATTAGGTGGAAATGCATTAGCAGCTGTTGGGGCTACCAGTACTTTAAATAATTTAATTATAGGCTTTTTAATAGGTCTTACCAATGGATTTGCAATTATTGTGGCTCATAGATTTGGGGCTAAGCAACATGAGAGTATGCGTAAGGCTATAGCGGGAACTTTAAAATTAGGAATTTTAATTGCTTGTATTTTAACTGTTGTAAGTGTAACCTTTTTAACCACTATTTTAAGATGGCTCAATATGCCAGAAGAACTTATGGCAGCGGGGAGTTTATACATACGTATTATATTAC
>USPX01000162.1 GCA_900556665.1 uncultured Eubacteriales bacterium | reverse complement strand
ACTAGATTTCTTAGTGAAAAATCATAGTAAGTTTAATGAGTTATTACAAACACAAATTCATAATGAACTTATCAAAGTTTCTCAAAGTGGTACAGCATTTGCTAAGCAGGCGATGGAGGCACTTGGGAAAATCAGCAAGAGTACTGATGCAGTGCCAGTTATGATAAAAACGAGAGGATGAACTAAATGATAGATACAGCATCAAATAATAAATTATTTGCGACAACTTATGAGGATGATATGGTATTAGCCCATATCATTCCTCAACTTAAATGGAAACAGGTTCATGCACTACTTAAATCAAGTCCTTTATTAAGAGGTAAATGTAAATGCTTTGATATGAGTCAGATTAAGGAAGAAAATGAAAAGGAAATTAAACAAAAAATTTTAAGTTGCTATGAAAAAGATCAAAAGTTAAAGCGCGCAGTGAATTTATGCTGGTATATGCAAACAGAGTCAGAAGCAAAACTTCTTAGAAAATATCCTAAAGTAAGTGACTTACGTGAACATATAGATCATGAGAAACCTAAGTTAGGCATCATTACACAGTTATGGCGCACCCAAAAAGAAGAAAATAAAGCATTAGCAGATGAATTATTTGAAACTTATTTAAAAGTAAAAGAAAATGAGGGAGATGAAGAAATGGAAGGAATAAATGGTGAATTATTAAATAGAAGTTTACTAGAGGTAATTGAAGAGGTTACTGCAACTAAGCAAAAAATAGCTACATTAGAAAAAAGTCTTCAAGAAAAAGATGCGCAAATTGCCGAACTTAAAAAGCAAACAGAATGCTTAACTTATACTAAAGAACTCAAAAGACAAGTAACTAAAATGAACACAAATATTGATAAGCTTACAAAATTAGTGGAGGAGCAACAAACAGCACAAGAAACTAAGCTTACTACCATCGAAGAAAAGCTTGAACAACTTGAAAAAGCCTTTGTAAGAGAAAATAGAGACAGTAGTAAGAAACAACAAGAAGTATTCAAAAATGCCATCGATCAAATGAACAATCAAGTAGCTAAACAAGTCACAAAAGGCATTAGCAGTGAACTTAAAAGCATCTTTGAAGAACTTAAAAGTTTAAAAGAACAAAAGACAGTAGTAGCAGAAGAAGACAAAGAACAACCAGTTCAAACAAAAATAGAAGAAGTAAGTTTAGAGAAGCAAAGTAATAAAGAAGTAAGTAGCATAGAACAAGAATTATTAAATGAACTTGGAGAAATGCTTGGGATTTAAAAAAATGAGGTAGGGTAATTAATAATTACTCTACCAATTTTTTGAAAGAAGTATATTTTAAAGGTATGGTATAAATATTTGCTCTATATTAAAATAAAAGGTGACATAAATAAAAAACTACATAAAAAGGGAGAGTAGAGATGATTGTTGCAGAACAATTTTTAAAGAGTATACCTAAGGATATTAAGCAGGATGTTTTAAATAAGCTTAGTAAATTTGAACAGCAATTTTTACAAGTAGAGAAAAAAATTCGTGAACTGCCGGCAGGATATTGGGTGAGACGCATAAAAAATACGGATATCTTTAAATTTAGATTAAATAATAAAGACCGTATTTTATTTAGCTTTATTAATACAAGGGAGCAAGGAAAATCAGAAACAATTTTTATAAAATATGTAACTCATGATGATCAAATTCGAGAAGGAAGAAGTATAGATACAGAAACATTAAATCCAATCGAATTAGAAATTAATATGACATGCTATGAACAGGAAAGCGATGAAAAAGCAATAGAAGATGAAGTTACTAATTGGGTAAAGGATGGAAAGTTAGATTTAAATAATTTAGCAGCAGTAGTTGTTAAAGATGAATGGCTATCATTATTATCAGATGAGACAAATACAGACTTTCTGTATTATTTATCAGATGAGCAATATGAAGTACTTCAAAATCTAGAACAACCAATAGTTTTATCAGGGGCAGGTGGAACAGGTAAAACGGTAGTACTTGTGAATGCATTATCACTAATAGATGCAGAAGATAAAAAGGCATTGTATTTATCATACAGCAAGCTTTTAGTAGAGAAAACAGAAGAACTTTATCATAAATATCTTAGTGAAAAGCAAGACCAGTGTGCATTTTGGACTATGAATAAGTTCTTTGAGCAAGCACTAGGACAGGAAATGGACGAACTCGTAACGACTCATAGTGTAATGGCGTGGTTAGAGAAGAATATGGGGCAATATAGTGCAATTAAAAAGAAAGATGCTTATGAAATACTTGGAGAAATTAACGGGATTATTAAAGGTTATCTAGGGTTAGAGTATAGAGAAGTAGAGCATGTTAAATTAAGCAACAGTACAAAACTTAGTTTAGAACAATATTTAGATATACCAACCCACTATTCTTCACTTGATGAAGAGGAAAAGAGAGCTACTTATAAGTTGACTGAAGCATATGAAAGATGGTTGGCTAAAGAGGGAAAAGCAGATATAAATGATTTATCAAGAAAAGTCATTAAGCAGTATAAAGAAAAATGGGATTGGATTATTGTTGATGAGGTGCAGGACTTAAGCGAAGTTCAAATCTATATGATTAGTCAATTGTTAAAGCCAGAAGGACATATTATATGGGCTGGAGATATGAATCAAACAATTAATCCTACATTCTTCCAATTTGGTAGAATTAATAATCTGTATTATACATATGGCACACCTATTAAGAACTATACACTTAAGAAAAATTACCGTAGTACTAAGGCGAATATAGCATTCATTAATGAGATGACAGCTATTAGAAGAAAAGTAATTGGTGCATCCAAATACGATTATGAGGAAATAAGCATAAAGGAAGGTGAGAAGCCAGTTCTTCTAGATGCAAGAAGTAAAGTTGTTGAAGAAGTCATTGAGAATGTAAAGGACAAGCATTACTGCGCCATACTCGTACCGAATCAAAGAGTAAAGGAACAGTTAATAGCATGTTATAAAGAAGCTGAAAAACGTATTTTCATGCTCCATGAAATTAAGGGATTAGAATATGAAAATATTTTCTGTTATAACATCATGTCTGATTATGCAGTAGTGTGGAAAGAGATCCTAGAAGGTAAGCATAAAAATGAAGAACACATGAAATATTACTTCAATCTACTTTATGTAGCAGCTAGCAGGGCAAAGAATCAATTAGTATTTTGTGAGGAAGAGAAAATAGACTTCGGAGCATTTACGAAGTGTGAATACTTAAATCAATATGATGAAAAGAGATTCGGTCTTACGGTAGAATCAACTAAAGAAGATTGGAAAAAAGAAGCGATACGCTTAGAAAAAGTAGGTCAAGAAGAAAAAGCAAAACTTGCAAGAGATTACGCTTATGAAGAAATTATTGATGATATGAATAGACAAGCAGATCAATTCTTTAGTGAGCAGTATAAAGATGTTTCTCAAGATGTAGTAGTCAAGGATGTGATAGATGAGCTCTTAAAGCCTGGAATTATTGCATATAGACAAAGAAAATATACAGAAGCTAGAGCAATCTTTGAAGCAGTAAATGTGAAATATCCAAATGAAGCAAAGGTATACTATTATTTAGCCAATACCTATGGCTATATGTCCGGGGGAATGGAGTATTCTATTAGGTTCTTTGAAAAGGCTATAGAATTAGATCCATATCAATATGAATATTATATAGATATGGCATGTGTTTTACGTATATTAAGAAGATACAAAGAAGCACTTAAAGTATTGGAAAGAGCAAGTCAGATTTATCCAGATTTAGCTAATGCCTATGAAGTACAAAGTACTATATATAATGACATAGGAAATTACAAAAAGGCTATGAGTATGTACAAAAAGGCTATAAAACACCCACGTTGTATTTTTGATGAGTACAACAAAACTTGGAGTATTCCAAAATCAAAGGGCAGAATGATTAAAGTAGACCCAAATAAAGTAACTGAACCAGAAGTTGTAACTGTAACAAGAAAAGGACTTGAGTATTTAGAACTTAAAAGTGAACATTATATTGAACAATGTATAGAGGGAGTAACCCTAAAAAGTTATCAATACAAGCGTAATAAAAAAACAGCTTATATTCAGTTTGATGTACAAAAATGTAATGCTTGTTCTAAAAAAGAACAATGTATTTTCTCAGAAAGTAATACAAAGGGAAATATTAGAATATCTGAGGTCGAATTACAAGGAATACAATCTAGCGAAAAGAAAGAAGGAAAAGGTATATTTCAGGAAGCAGCTATTACAATAAATAGTGCCAAAAAGCTAATAGAAGCTAGTCAGTATTATAATGAAGGCCGATTCAAAGAAGCTATTGATAAGTATAAAGAGGTTATTTATATGATCAATAAGCAGGAGAATATTTCAGAAGAAATTGAGCAGTTAAAGATTGCTGCTTATGGTGGAGTAGGTAATAGTTATATTAATTTAAATAACCTAGATGAAGCAGAAAAATATCTAGAGCCAATAGTAGAAATTGATCACCAAAGATGCTTTGAACCATGTAATAGCTTAGGCGTAGTTTATATGAGAAAACAAAAGTTTGAACAAGCAATTGAACTATTTGAAAGAGCAATAAGCTATGAGCCTTTATATGAGCAAGCAAGAGACAATATACGCCAAGCGCAATACTTTATGAGTTTGCGAGATAAGTATAGTAATGAATTAAGTAAAATTGTAGGTTATCAAGATGAAATAGCACAAAAGGCATTAGTAGCTATGTTACTCTATATTGATATGCCAACACAACCTGATTCAAGTGATTATGTGTACATGATGTACATGCAATCAGGTAAAGCATATCATAATGAGTTGATTTACGAAGGAAAAGACCAAGAAAGAAGAATGGGTCAATTTTTAGGAGTACCATGTGAACATATACTTGAGCAGGAGAAAACTCAACCTTTTGATATGAGAGGATTTGCACGTCGTTTATTTTATCGTGTCGCTTATATGGAAGGGTTATATATATTCTTAAATAAACGAGAGTATAGACAACAATTAGAGAGCATTAAAGCAAGTAAAGAGGTTGCACAAGCTATATTCAAAATAGCATACTTTGCAGCATCAGAAAGAGAAAAAAGATGTAAGAGATTAGTATAGGCTAGTAAATTGTACGAATATATTATCTAAAAATGTTGAAATAGTTACTTTTTTAATATATACTTATATAAGTACAAGTTATTTCAGACGATGTACTTTATTATGCACATTG
>USPX01000161.1 GCA_900556665.1 uncultured Eubacteriales bacterium | reverse complement strand
GGTCAACTTTTCAAGCTTTCTAGCGGAAATTTCTTATCACAAAAAAATATATGTGAAGGGCCATATGCGGTATATGGAGGAAATGGTATTACTGGATATCATAATGAATTTTTGTTCCGAAATGAAAAAATTGTAATAGGAAGAGTAGGTGCAAAATGTGGGTGTGTAACTATATCACTTCCTAATTCATGGATTACAGATAATGCTTTATATATAGATAATAAAATTATTGATTTTGATGACTCATTTATGTTTATTTTATTAGAATACTTAGATTTAAATAAATATGCTAATCAGTCTGCACAACCAGTTATTTCTGGACAAAAAATTTATTCAATAGATATTGGTTTACCATGCAAAGATGAACAGAAACAAATAGCTACCATTATTAGTGAGGCAGAAAAAACAATAAAGGAAAAGAAAAATAAAAAAGAAAAACTTCAACAACTTAAAAAAGGGCTTATGCAACAACTCTTAACAGGTAAAATTCGTGTAAAATAGAGTAATACTTAAATAAAAAGATATTATTCAAAGTGAGCAGTAATCACTTAACAAGAGAAGAGCTTTTTAAGTGAAATATTGGGGATTAAAAAGGAGGACATATGTTTCTATATCAAATCGATAATAATAAGTTAAACGAAATTAAAGAAAAACCTTTTCAAAAGGAAATAGAGCTGCATAAGCTTTGTGAAGCAAATCTTGAGCAGATTTTTGGGTTGCAGTTTGTGAAGCAAGAGTTTGCACTTAATAATTTTAGAATAGATACTTTGGCTTTTGATAAGAGTACGAATGCTTTTGTGATTATTGAGTATAAAAATACGAGAAACTTTAGTGTCATTGATCAGGGATATGCTTATCTTTCTTTGATGCTTAATAATAAGGCGGATTTTATTTTGGAATATAATGAGAACTGTCATGATACTTTAAAGAGGGATGATATTGACTGGTCTCAATCAAGAGTCATTTTTGTTTCCCCTATGTTTAGCAGCTATCAGCAGGAGGCTATTAATTTTAAGGACTTACCTTTTGAACTTTGGGAAGTAAAGCGTTTTGAGAATGGAACGGTTTATTTTAAGCCCATTAAAGCCAGTAAGACGGCTGAATCTATTAAGACGATACAGACTACTAATGAGGGCATTAATGAGGTTATTAACCAAATTAAGGTATATAGCAAAGAAGACCATTTGGCAGGTGCTAATGATGAAATCAAGGAACTTTATGAAAAGATAGAAAGCTATATTATGGGATTAGATGATACTATTGATACGAAGGTGAAAAAGAATGAGATTGGTTTTAGATATAACCAGAAGATTTTTATTGATATTCATCTTCAGAAAAAGGCACTTAAAATGTGGATTAATCTTAAAGCTGGTGAGTTAGATGATGCTAAAGGCTTGGCGAGAGATGTACGTGCAACTGGACATTGGGGAAACGGTGATTATGAACTGCACTTACATGATGATGAGAATTTAGAATATGTATATAGTTTGATTAAGCAGGCTTATAAAAAGAAGAAAAGTGAAGTTTAATGTCCATTGTTAATGAATATAAATTAGTCTACTATTACCACAGGAGCAGATAGTATGTGAGCAATTGGAAGACTAGCGAAAAATCAGACTTTAGGCGATTAGTTAAAATATACGATTGGTTAAAATACTATAAACAAAAGACCCTATGCCAAGTGAGGAGCAAGTCACTCACCAAGTCATAGAGTCTTTGTAAAACAAACATCGCCTAGGGTGAATAGCAAGGAGCGAATCACTTGCCTCTCCTTAAGCAATATGTATTATATGTGTATTGATAGTGATATTATACTTACAATTGAAAAAAAGTGCAACTATTATTTTAATATACCAATAGATAGGGGGATAAGATGCCTTACTTAGGAAATGAAGAAATGCTAGTAGAATTACCAGCAGTTGATTATTTAGAGAAGCATTTAGATTATAACTTTATACATGGTAAAGAATTAACACCAGAAAAAGGGGCACGTGATTCTTTAGCAGAAGTTGTCTTAACAAATCGTTTACGAGCTGCGCTTAAAAAGCTAAATCCATGGCTAGATGAGGATAATTTAAATAAAGCCGTACGTTTACTTTCAAGACCGGATCAATTAGGGACAAGTCTTTTAGAAATTAATGAGAAGCTTTATGATACCTTAGTTAATCTGACTTTTACAGTATCGCAAGATTTAGAAGGAGATGGCCATAAGAAACATCATACCGTGCATTTTATTGATTGGGAGGAACCGTTAAATAATGACTTTTTAGTGGTGCGCCAATTTGAAGTGCAGACATTATCAGGGAAGAGTATCTTTCCTGATTTAATCATCTTTGTAAATGGGATACCTGTAGTGGTCTTAGAGTGTAAATCACCTTTCTTAGAAAAACAAAATAATGCCAATGTGGGTAAGAAACAAGCCTATGAGCAATTAACCCGTTATATGAATGTACGTGATGAAGCTTTGGGAGAAGGAGCACCAAGGCTGTTTTATACCAACTTCTTTACGGGGATTTTAAATAAGTATAAAGCTTATGTGGGAACCATTAGCTCTAAGTACAATCATTATGTAGAATGGAAAGATCCATATCCTTTTAACGTAAAAGATATTCCAGATGTTACTGAAACCCCGCAAAACATCTTTTTACAAGGTTTATTAGAGAAAAACAATCTCATTGATTTAATGCGTAACTTTATTCTTTTTGAACCAGATGGTGGACGAACTATTAAAAAGATTTGCCGTTATCAGCAATTTAGAGCGGTAAATAAAGCTATTGAACGTATGGAAAAAGGCAAAGATTCTATTAGTCGTGGTGGTGTCGTATGGCATACACAGGGGTCTGGGAAATCATTAACTATGGTTTTCTTAGCACGTAAGATTAGAAGAATTCATGAGGTATCTGATGCGACTATTGTGGTTGTGACAGACCGTGTAGATTTAGATAAGCAGATTTTTAATACATTTTATCGTACCCTTTCTAAAATCACTGAGCCTGTAAGAGCCGATAAGATTTCTAAAATGAAAGAGCTTTTATCAGCAGCGCAGCCTCAAATCATTATGACGACCATTCAGAAGTTTGAAAGTGAAACGGAAGAAAGAGACGTTATTGAAAATGGGAAAAAGGTGAAAAAGAAATTTGCCAAGCCTTATGAAGTGCTCACAACGAAAGCCAATGTCATTGTCCTTACAGATGAAGCGCATCGTAGCCAGTATAAAGATACAGCGGGAAATATGCGTACAGCCCTTCCAAATGCCGTATTTGTTGGTTTTACAGGAACGCCTATTGATAAAGAAGATAAATCTACGCCAAGAACCTTTGGTGGCTATATTGATAAATATGGCATTCAAGAAGCCGTTCAAGATGGGGCAACAGTTAAAATTGTTTATGAAGGCCGCAGACCAGAACTTCAACTTCAGGGAGCCAGCTTAGATGCCCTTTTTGATGAAGCCTTTGCTGAGCGCAGTGATGAAGAGAAGGAAGCCATTAAACAAAAATATGCTACAAAAAGTGTGATTGTAGAGGCGGATGATCGTATCGAAGAGATTGCAAAAGATTTATTAGTGCATTATCGTGATAATATCATGCCAAATGGCTTTAAAGCACAGATTGTATGTGTAAGTCGTGAAGCGTGCGTGAAGTATTATAATGCCCTCAATAAATATATGATGGAAATTATCGGAGAGCCTTTAGAAGCCCAAGTTATTTTTTCAGGCGATCAAAATGATAAACCCCATTTAAAAGCACATTTTACAACTAAAACAGAGCAAGAAAATATTATTAATCGCTTTAAACAACCAATTCAAAAAGATAAACTTTGTTTTCTCATTGTAAAGGATATGCTACTTACAGGTTTTGATGCACCTATTGAACAAGTCATGTACTTAGATAGACCACTTAAAGAACATAATTTATTACAAGCCATTGCCAGGGTGAATCGTACTTGTACGCAAGAGGTCGCACAAAATGTTATTATTAAACAATGTGGTTATGTAGTGGATTACTATGGCATTTCGAATTTCTTAGAAGAAGCTCTTGCCATCTTTGATAAAGAAGAGTTAGGTTCACCGATGCAATCTATGAATGAACTTTATAAAGAAATGCTTTCTTATAGAGAAGCGGTGATGAATCTTTTTAAAGGCATTGATCCTAACAATTTAGATGCTTTAGTAAATGTGATTGAACCAGAAGATAAAAGAGCTGAATTTGAAGTAGGTTATAAAATGTTCCAAGGCGCAGTAGAAGCCCTTCTGCCAGCCCATGTGGGTACTGATATTTTAAATGATATGAAATGGCTTTCATATATTCGTGTTGCAGCTAAGGCAAAGTATTCACCAGAGGCAGCTATTGATATTAGTGACTGTGGGGAAAAGGTGAAAGAAATTATTATGAAGCATCTTACTTCATTAGGGGTACAACAATGGATTGCACCGATTACCTTATTTGAAGAGGACTTTAAACAAAAGGTGAATTCTATGAAATCTGATGAAGCACAGGCTTCGACTATGGAACATGCTGTAAAACATGCTATTGCACTGAGAATGAATGACAACCCTGTATACTATACAAGCCTTCTGGAAAAACTTCAAAAGATACTAGATGAAACGAAAAATGATTGGATTAAGCGTAAGAAAGAATTAGAAGCTTTTATTGAACGTGAAGTGAAAGAAGGGACACGTTCAGAGGCCAATCATTTAGGGTTAGATGAAAAGGAATTTGCTTTCTTTGAAGTGGTGAAAAAATATTTAATGGCTGAAGAAGTGGCCTCAGATTGTGTCGCTGAAGCAGCTGAGGAGTATGTGCCACAAGAAATCATTGAACTGTCTAAGACGATTGCTAAAGATACAAGAAAAGTTGTAGAAGATAATTATATGATTGATTGGGTCAATAATCCGACTAAAACAAGTGATATTGAGCGTATGCTTTATATGATGCTCATTAAAGGTTATGGGAAAAAGATAAAATTACCAGTCATTCAGCAAATGAAACAGCCTTTATTAAATTTAGCGAAAACCCACTTTAAGGTATTAGAATAGAGGTTAGAAGTATGCAGTTATCATTGCAGTATGGCACAACACTTTTACAGTTTGAAGTGTTTTATTCCAAGAGAAAGACCTTGGAGATTGCCATTGAACCACCTGACAAAATTACAGTTACAGCGCCAGAAGGGACCTCAGAAGAAGTCATCTTACAAAAAGTAAAGCAAAA
>USPX01000160.1 GCA_900556665.1 uncultured Eubacteriales bacterium | reverse complement strand
TAAATATTTTAGTTAAATGTTTAGTTAAAAAGTTAAGTTTTACTTTTGCGTTTTAGTAATAGAATGTTAAAAAAGTTGTTTATTAGGTATTATGAACGTAGGTAAAATAAAGGGGATAAATTAATGGATAGATACCTTTTGGATGAAGTGTAAATATAAAAAATAATAATAAAAAGCCTTTTGTTGAAGAGTTTTTGAATATAAAAATATGATTAAATTTTCTAAACATATTGAAACTTAGAAATGTATGTTGTATAATCATTTAAAAATAACAATAAAAATTAACAGGAGTTGCTTGGCAATTATATATAAAAATTTTAAAAATAAGCTACTAGAATAGGCAAAATGCTATATTACAACGTAAGAACATCCTAGGTGTTATTGCACATCTTGGTGATAGATATAGGTTGTTTAAGAGGGGGGATAAAGTAAATATAAGAAAGTCTTTATAACAGGGAAAATGATTCAAGCGTAATTAAAGTCTATTGATTTAAGTGGTACATAAGCTTATGTACAAAATGAAAGATAATTATATAATATCATTAATTAGATGGTTAGTATATTAAAAATTTATAGGAGGCGGTACGCGTGAAGTTATTAAGGGGAAAATTAGCACAAATGCTTATGTTAGCAATGATTGGTTCAACTATGGGGAGTTGTGTATGGGCACAAGATATTAATAACAGGTCAAGCAGTAGAAGCTACTCCACAACCATGTGGGGATGCAGTAGCTGAGGACTTATCAGGTTTGTCTGAAGAAGCAATGTTAGTTAGAGAAACAATACCTATGACTAGTCCTTTATGGGTAGCCGGAAGCTTTAACTTCTTTATATTTGATAGACATGAAATGACTGATGGCGATGCACAAGGTAGAATAGCAGTAGGTAATAAAGCAGTTTATAACCGTTATGCTATTGCACCATATATTAATCAAAATGAAGCACCATATCCAGTAGCAATGGTTTTAGGAAATGATGGTACATTATCAATTAAGAGTGGTCATGTAAACGGAAACATCATCACCAATAATAAAGCAAATGTAAAAACTGAAGCAACAGCTAACGTAACAATTGATGAAATGGATGTAAATAAAGATATCATTGATTTTAAAGCATTACAAGCAAAATATATGACATTATCATATTTCTTAGCTTTAAAAATCCCTAATGGTACAGTAAAAGTTAACCCATATGATCCTAACTCATTAGAACTTATTGCACCAGATAACCCTGGCAACAGAATTATCTTCACACTGCCAAAAGAAATCACTAAATTAGGTGAAATCAAAATTAAAAATGTAGACTTATCAAAGAATCCTACAATTATTATTAACTCATTTGGTAATGCAATTGGTCAAACAGGTCAAATGACCATTAATGGAGATAGTGAACTTGCTACAAACTATGCAGGTAATATTCTTTGGAACTTACCATTTGCTTATACAGGTTTAAGTGTTCCGGTAGCAGGAACGATTTATGGTAGTGTATTAGCACCATCTGGTGATTTTAAAGTAGCAGGATGGGGACATATTGAAGGAACATTTATTGCAAATTCATTTGTTTCAGAAGGAAGCTTCGAAGGACATAATAATGTCTTTAGAGGTAAAATTCCACCTGTTACATGTCCTAATTTAGCTGAACTTGAATACTGGATGAGCTTAAACTAATTTATAGTAGATTATTATAGATGGAATAATTCTTCTTAAATTGGATAAATTAATTTGGGTAATTTTAAACAATTTAAGGAGTGAAATAATGAAAAGAACATGGAAGGGCATATTACTATGTGTAGTAGCTACATTTACATTTTTATTCTGCATAGGAGTGTATGCACAATCTAATACGTCAAACGGACAAAATAAGAATATAGTAGATGTACTAAAAAAGGATGATAAGCAGTTTTCAACTATTTTAAAAGCTTTAGATGAAGCAGGGCTTACAGAAACTTTAAAAGGTGAAGGACCTTACACTATATTCGTCCCAAATAATCGTGCTTTTGAACAATTGCCAAAGGGTGCACTTGATAATCTTTTAAAACCAGAAAATAAAGATCAACTTAAAGATATACTTACTTATCATGTAACAAAAGGCAAATTACCTGGGGAAGAAGTAATGAAACTTAATAACCAAGAAGTGACTATGTTAAATGGTAAACCAGCTAAAGTAGAAGTTAAGGGAAAAGATATTTATATTGATGGGGCAAAGGTTTTAAAAGCAGATATGGGGGCAAGTAATGGGGTGATTCACGTTATTGATACAGTGATGATGCCTTAGGCTTTAATAAGAAGCTTTTAAATAAAAGTGAATAATCGTTTAATAAAGAGATGTAAAGTGACTTTACATCTCTTTATTTTTAGGAAAAGTAGTTAGATTATTTAGAAGAATTGTTGCATTATTTACAATTTCTTTAGATTGTAAATTTAAAATATGGATGTAAGGTTATATAATGGGCTTGAAGTAAATAGTTAGAGTAATTCCTATGAATGATTTTGCATAAGCCTATAGGGGAGGAGGGCATAACATGAAAGAAGAAGAGGAAAAGAAAAGCTTTATGGAGCAGATGGCTACCTTAATAGTAGATAAACGAAAAGGTTTATTTCTAGCATTTGCTATTGCCATTATCTTTTGCGTTATTGCATCTACTTGGGTAAAGGTAGATGATGATATTACAGATTATTTGCCAGACTCGACACAGACCAGACAAGGATTAACAATCATGGATGATGAGTTTATCACATATGGTTCAGCAAAGATTATGGTGGATAATGTGTCGTATGAGAAGGCGCAGCAAATTGCAGACTCTCTAACCATTATAAAAGGGGTAAAGTCTGTAGAATTTGATGATACAAGTGACCATTATAAGGAAGCAAGTGCTTTATTTAATGTGACCTTTGATGGAGAAGAAACTGATGCGATTAGCGTAGAAGCTATGAATAAGGTAAAGGGGAAGCTCTCAGGATATGATACATATATTTCAAGCGCAGTAGGTGCAGGGCAAGCAGAACTTATTCAAAATGAAATGAATACCGTTATGGTGATTGTAGCAATTATTATCTTAGTCGTGCTTTTATTTACAAGTCAAACTTATATGGAAGTACCTGTTTTAATTATTACCTTTGGTGTAGCAGCTATTTTAAATAAGGGAACTAACTTTTTATTAGGTGAAATTTCATTCGTATCAGACTCTATTGCAGTCGTACTTCAATTAGCTCTTGCTATTGACTATGCCATTATTTTATGTCATCGCTATACAGAGGAGCGTGAGCATTTAGGTGCAAGGGAAGCTGTTATTACAGCCTTAAGTAAGGCTATACCGGAAATAGCATCATCTAGTCTAACAACTATATCTGGTATGGTAGCTTTAATGTTTATGCAATTTAAATTAGGTTTTGATTTAGGAAGTGTACTTATTAAGGCCATTTTATTTAGTTTATTATCTGTGTTTACATTAATGCCAGGACTATTAATGTTATTTTCGCCTTGGATTGATAAAACACATCATAAAAACTTTGTACCTAATATTACTGTTTGGGGTAAATTAAGCATGAAGCTTCGCTTTATTTTGCCACCAATCTTTATTGTACTTTTAATAGGAAGTTTCTTTGTTTCTAATAAGTGTCATTATGTATATGGTTATTCAACACTTACTACGATTAAAAGAAATAACACACAAATAGCAGAGGAGAAAATCAGAAATACTTTTGGGGATGATAACTTACTTGTAGTCATGGTACCAGCAGGAGATTACAATGCAGAGGAACGTATGATTCGTGAAATCGAAGGGCTAGATTTCGTAGATTCTGTGCAGGCATTAGCTAATACAGAGGCTATGGATGGCTATATTTTAACAGAAGATTTAACACCTCGTCAGTTTGCAGAAATTACGGATTTAGACATTGAAGTTGCCAATGTACTTTATTCAGCTTATGCAGCTAAGGATGATAATTACGGTAAGATTGTAGCAGGTATTGATCATTATAGCGTACCGCTTATTGACATGTTTGATTTCTTGTATGAAGAAAAAGAAGAAGGCTATGTGACCTTAGAAGAAGATATGGCTAAGGAATTAGAGGATATTAATGAGCAGCTCACAGATGCAAAGCTACAATTAAAAGGAAAGAACTATAGTCGTATTTTGTTACATACGAATTTAGAGGAAGAAGGGGAAGTAACCTTCGGTAAAATTGATGAGTTACATGAAATTATAAACCAGTATTATAAAGCAGGTGGATTTGTAGTAGGAGACTCCACAAGTGATTATGATTTAAGCTCTAGTTTCATCCGTGATAATATGATTATTAATATTTTATCGGCACTTTTTGTAACGATTATTTTGATATTCACCTTCCAATCAGCAGGTCTACCTATTTTGCTCATGATGATTATTGAAGGGAGTATATGGATGAACTTTTCGGAACCAGTCATTGTAGGTAAGAATATGTTCTTCTTAAGTTATCTAATTGTCAGCTCTATTCAAATGGGTGCCAACATTGACTATGCCATTGTTATTACAACGAGATATCAAGAGTTAAAACGTATAATGCCAAGAAAAGATGCGATTATCGAATCTTTAAATCAATGCTTCCCAACCATTATTACATCAGGATGTATTTTGGCAGCAGCAGGTATCTTCATTGGCTTCTTGTCTTCAGAAGAAGCGATTTCATCTATTGGACTATGTTTAGGTCGTGGAACAATCATTTCTATTATATTGGTTATGAGTGTCTTACCACAGCTTCTTGTATTAGGTGATTTTATCATTGAAAAAACAGCCTTTACGATTAATTTACCAGACCACGGCAGAGGTCCAAAAGGTAACTTTGCAATGGATGGGTATGTGAAGGGTTATGTATCAGGTATGATTGAAGGCGATTTCAAAGGAACAATTCAAGGGACTTTAAGTGCAGCAGTAGAGGATGAAAAGAAGGAGGGAGCCGAAGATGAGAAGACGAAATAAATGGACAGCGTATTTAATCAGTATATGTTTAGTTTTTTCGATATTAGGAAATGGCAATACTCTTTTTGGAAAAGTAGATTCCCACATTCAAATCAGTAGTGCAGAGGATTTAATAAAGCTTGCAGAAGACTGTAAGTTAGATACTTGGAGCAGGGGAAAGATAGTAAGTCTTGCTAAAGATATAGATGTTTCAGGAAAAGATTTTATAGGAATTCCTATATTTGGCGGAACCTTTGAAGGTAATGGCCATATGATTAGTGGTGTAAATTTATCCGCTAGTGGAAGTAATCAAGGTTTCTTTCGTTATATAGAAAACGGAGGGAATGTTAAAGATCTTATTGTTAGAGGAAATGTTATAGGAAATGGAAGTAAGAAGATCATTGGTG
>USPX01000159.1 GCA_900556665.1 uncultured Eubacteriales bacterium | reverse complement strand
CAATCCAAATGCGTAATTTAGCAGAAGCTTTAAATGTAAAGATTATGGACCGTACGATGGTAATCCTAGATATTTTCGCTGCCCGTGCACGTTCTAAAGAAGGTAAATTACAAGTTGAAATGGCACAGCTTAAATATCAAAACTCAAGACTTACAGGTTTTGGAGCCATGCTTTCTCGTCAAGGTGGAGGAATTGGAAGCCGTGGACCAGGTGAAAAGAAATTAGAGCTTGATAAACGTCATATTAAAGAACGTATGGAAATCTTAAAAAATGAACTTGCAGAAGTTGAAAAACATCGTCAACTTTTACGTGCTAGAAGAGAAAAAAATAAAGTGCCTGTAGTCGCTATTGTAGGTTATACAAATGCAGGAAAATCAACTTTATTAAACAAATTAAGTGGTAGTGAAGTCTATGTACAAGATCAGCTCTTTGCCACACTTGATCCAACAACACGTGGCATTGAATTACCAAGTGGTTCAGAGATTTTATTAACTGATACAGTAGGATTTATTCGTAAATTGCCACACCATCTTGTAAAAGCCTTTTATTCGACTTTAGAAGAGGCAAAATATGCGGATATCATATTACATGTAATGGACTGTAGTTCACCACATATTGAAACACATCAACAAGTTGTCTATGAAACATTTGAGAAACTTGGCGTGAAAGATATTCCAATTATTGCAGTTTATAATAAGATTGATAAAGCCGTAGACACTTATCCAAGAGATGAAAAAGCTGATAGTGAAGTGGCGATTTCAGCAAAAGAAGGCATTGGCTGTGAAGAACTTTTAGCACGCATTGAAGAAATTGTATATGACAATATGAAGCCTTTCAAAATTAGCGTACCTTATACAAGTCAAGAAATTGTAAGATTTTGTCATGAATACGCAGAAAGATTAGAAGAAGAGTATACAAACGATGGTGTAGAAGTAAGTGGGTATATGCCAAAGGATAAATTTTACAAAATAGAACCATTTATCGTAAGCTAAGTCAAATATGACAAATAGGTTACAAATAAAAAATATCGCAATAATAGCCAAATTAATTGTAAATGAACAATAAAAGCTATAAAATATGGTTTACAAAATCCGAAAGACATGCAACTCCTGTAGAATGAAGGGAAAATGAAGAAAATTTGCACGAGCGATTGTGGTTCAAAAAAAACAGTAAATCATTTATAATGTGACTAGAGAGACAAAGTAAAAAAATTAATAACTCTGGGAGGAATTAAGTCATGACAATTGAAAAAACACTGATTGGAAAAAATGAATTATCACTGGGAACGGTAGATTACTACATGATTAAGAAACTAGGTTATTATGGGGAAGATTTTTACGGGGTAGAAGTGGTAGAAAAAGCAAACGATCAAATGACTAGTCATATAGAATACTTTTCTAATGATGAGGGTGTAGCGACTCAGTTAGTGACAACACTTTATAAAAACAATGTAGCAGGGGTACATTTACAAGAAATCATTGATGAACTGATTCATTAAACTGTTAGTGACCAGATAATAATTAGAAAAAGAGAGAGATAAAGAGATATGTATAGGGATATACATAAACAAAGGAGAATATGTTATGCTTGATTACAAATTTGATATGCAATTGTTTAAAGAAATAGCCTTTCAGAGTATGTAATTAGCAAGGGATTACCAATTAGAATAGTTAAAGCGGCCTAAAAGCTTAGAGATAAAGAAGCTTTTAGGCTATTTTTTTAGTATGGATTTTATGATAGTATAGAAGTACAATACTTTAACGATAAGGTGAGATTATGTTAGAAAGTTACAGAACCATACAAGGGCCAGGAGAAGCCTTAGTAGTTGAAAAAAAATCGAAATTCATTGCCACAGTATGTGAAGTGAAATCACAAGAAGAAGCAGAAGCTTGCTTACAACAATTACGCAAGAAATATTACGATGCAAGACATAACTGCTTTGCTTATCAAATTGGTGAGAAAAATGAGATTCAACGTTGCAGTGATGATGGTGAGCCACAAGGTACAGCAGGGAAACCTATTTTAGAAGTCTTAAAAGGGGAAGATGTACGCAATACTTTAATTTGTGTGACAAGATACTTTGGAGGGACTTTATTAGGCACAGGCGGGCTTGTACGCGCTTATGGGAAAGCAGCTAAAGAAGGCCTTTTAAATGCCGGGATCATTGAAAAAAGACGTATACAACTAATTGATGTACAAATGAACTATACATTAGTAGGTAAAGTACAATATTTATTAGGTGACAAAGGCTATAGAATTCGTGATAGCCTCTATACAGATGTAGTCACAATGCAGGTGGAAGTATTAGTGGGTGAACAAGATGCTTTCTGTGACTGGCTTACAGAAAATACAAATGCAGAAGTAAGTATAAGCCGTGGAGAATTCGAACTGATAGATGTATTGGTGTAAATTTGTTGCAAGATTTACGCAGAATATGGTAAAATACCAATAGTGAGCTTGCTCTAAATGGGTGAAAGACATTGGGTAAGTAATTAAATATATAAGGAGGACAACATTTTATGTCTGGACATTCAAAGTTTGCCAATATTAAACATAAAAAAGCAAAAAATGATGCGCAAAAAGGTAAAATCTTTACTAAACTTGGTCGTGAAATTGCTGTAGCAGTTAAAGAAGGTGGTTCTGATCCATCTATCAATAGAAAGCTTGCTGATGTTATTGCAAAAGCTAAATCAAATAACATGCCTAACGATACAATTTCAAGAAGTATCAAAAGAGCAGCAGGTGAAGGGGATAACGTACATTACGAATATATCACATACGAAGGTTACGGTCCAAATGGTGTAGCTGTAATCGTAGAAACACTTACAGATAACAAAAACCGTACAGCAGCTAACGTACGTTCATACTTTACAAAAGGTAACGGAAACATGGGTACAACAGGTTGTGTATCATTCATGTTCGATAAAAAAGGTCAAATCGTTATCGAAAAAGAAGCAACAGATATGGATGAAGATGAACTTATGATGATGGCTATTGAAGCTGGTGCAGATGACTTCGAAGCAGAAGAAGAAGGTTATACAATCACAACTTCTCCAGAAGCTTTCGCAGATGTTCACGCAGCACTTGAAGCAGCTGGCATTGAAATGGCAGAAGCTGAAGTAACAATGGTACCACAAACATGGACAGCACTTACAGATGAAGCTGCTGTAAAATCAATGAACAGAATGATCGACCTTCTTGAAGAAGATGATGATGTTCAAAACATCTACCACAACTGGGATGAAGAGTAATCTTCAAGATTAGTTAGGTAAATAGATACTTATAAAAATAGTGTCCCTAGTGGCATTAAGAACCGCTTATACTCACAGGTTAATCTGTAAGTATGAGCGGTTTTATTGTGGTATAAAAATCTTATAGCAGGCGATTTAAAAATTTTTATAAAATAGGTAGGGATTTTTTGAACGTGTGACATATAAGTAAGTGTAAGACAAATCACAAAACCTAAAAAGCAAAGCTAGAGAGCTTACTTTTTAAACCAGCGGGGCGAGTAGCTAACATGTTGGGATGAGCACTGTCAAAACCTAAGGTGGCAAGGATGCTTATATAGTTACGCTTAAGTAGGCAGCGTGAAGACGTTTTACAAACCAATGATTAAAGTGATAGTAGTTTAGATGGCCTTTTTTAGTTATAGGTACCAGAGTGAGTGTTTAGGCAAAAGCTCTTCATGAAATAAATAAAAAAGGTTAGCCTCCCCCTAATCTGAACTTTGTAAACCGTATATTTCTAAGTGGACTTACTGATCCTTTAAAACTTATAAAGCATCGGGAGGCTATTTATAAAGGCAAGGCCTAGCTTATACTTAGAGGATAAGTATGAGTTGTTTGAGAGAAAGGGAAGAAAGCATAGAAGTGTATGAAAAAGAAGTTTGGAGAAGGTAAAAGAGGAAAAGATAGGGAAAAGAGGCTGGCGCTCAATTAATTAATTAGATTATGAACTGCTACCGAGTAAATCTTTTTATAGTAAGAAATGGACTAAAAGCTAATAATAAGAATACTTGAAAGCTACTCCATAAGTTTTTAAGGTGAACAAACTGAGTAGATTTTTCTCCATTATCATAACGTAATAGCTTTAGTTTACCCTGTCCAAAGTCCTCTACCCCATGTAATCGCAAGATAAAAATGGCACCTAAAAAGCCCATAAAAATAGCACCTAATGCGAACATACCGGCTCCATAAAGTATATCTTCAATCCTAACAGCTAATTCATAGCCAAATGTATCAACCATAAAGTTTTCATATATATTGACGACTTTATTAAGCATTTAATTATCTCCTTCTTGATGAAGCCTTTGAGCGGCTTCTTTGAAATCACTTATATAGGCTTCTAAGTCTTCTGGACTTAGTTTTTTGTTAGATGTAACCTGAGTAAATAGTTGTCTAAGTTCGGGAACTTGCATGATTTTTTCTATGGCATCATCAGTCATCCTTCCATAATATCCAAAAATCTCATTTTTATCCACACCATACAATTCTGCTAATGCAATAAGTACACCATCTGACGCAGGGCGTTTACCGTTTTCAATTTGGCTTATATAGCTACCGGATACCCCTATAGCACGTCCTACTTTAAATATGGATTGTCCTGTCGCTTTTCTTAATTCACGTAGCCTTGCGCCTGCTTTGGCATTTTTTTCATCGTCACTCAATTAAAATCACCTCACTTATTGATAGTATTGACTTGCGAAGAGGTAAATATGTATTGTACCAATTTTTTTATAGAGCAATATGTAAAGTGGAGTGTTATAGTTTAATTACGCAATAGATTAACAGATTTGTAAATGTAAAATATGGATAAACAAAGAGGGGTGTAACATTTATACATAAAGAATTTAAAGGTGTTAAAATCACAAGAAGATTACAAAGATATATAGGTTACGCAGAAAATAAATATAAAAAATTAAGCTTGTACGGAGAAGTAGATTTATGGGAAGTACTTGCAGAATATAAATTAATAATGGATCAGCCAAAATGTATGCAAATGTTTATATATGATTTAATTTGTGGCGAGTTTGTTCACTTTGGAGAGTATTCAGTTATAAGGGATGTAGATGGGGATATGTATGTAAGAAAGTTGAATAAATGTAGTGTAAATTCTTAATGATATATTTTATTGATTTTTTTTGAAGTAATTATATTATTTAATTGCATAATTTGGTAATGACATATATAATGAAGTTATACCTATAAACTTTTTTTGAGATTCCAATAAATATTTATAGGCCTAACCAATAAACAGATGAGTAAAGAATATTTTTATAAATTTAAAGTCTATGAATATCAAGGCTTATAACACATATAGCCTGCTTGCAGTTCTGCTCGAGAGAACCAGCCAAACAA
>USPX01000158.1 GCA_900556665.1 uncultured Eubacteriales bacterium | reverse complement strand
AATATCATTCTTGCAGAAAGGGGACTTGCTTAATGTTTGATGATGGAATAACTTTACATGAAAAACATAGTTATAGAGATTTTGGAGCTTGGTTAAGAAGCAAAAATATTCCTATTCCTGAGACTATAAAAATAGAAGAAGAAGTTCCTTATATGCAAGGAGTATATGATTTTTCAACGATATATGATGGAGAACAGACATATGCTGAAAGAGAATTAGAGTATGTATTTGATTTACATGCAAGAACAAATAACCCAAAGAAGGAATTGCGTGCAAGAACGACTATTTTTGTAAACTGGTTAAAAAGCAGTATAAAATCAAAAATGATTGATGATGATTATCCAGGATATTATTTTTTAGCAGAAGCAGTAAAGGATATAAGTGTAAATGATGATGAGATATATGTTTTTACTGTAACTGTGAAATTGACTACATATGCTTTAATGATAAAACAAGATTATGAGGGCCAGACAAAGTGGGATGACTTTTGTTTTTTAAGTGATATATTGCAAACAACAAAATGCGAAGTAAATAAATCAAAAGATATTATTTTATATAATAATGGAATAAGATCTTTAACTCCGAGAATTATTTGTAATTCAGATTTTACTCTAAAAAAGGATGATGTAGAGTACAAGATTAAATCTGGAGAAACAAAAGATTATAGATTTATTTTGAAAAAAGGTGAGAATAAAATAACTATATTTGGTTCAGGAAGTATAGAATTTTTATTTAGGATTGAGGTGCTGTAATGTATGAAGTAGTTATTATAAATGATAATAAAGAGACGGTTATAAATGCTGTAAGTACAGATAAAGATGCACCAAAAATAACAGGTACTATAAAAAAAGGAATCAATGTTATTGATAGTTTTACTTTTAATATTTTGCCTAAAAATCCAGGTTTTAATATTTTAAAAGCATATAAGACACACGTGAAAGTTTTCAATACTAAAAGTAAAAAGTATGAATTTATAGGTCGTGTTTTACCATCTGTTAGTGATATGAGCATTTATAAAAAAGATAACATGTGAAAGTATTTTAGGATATCTTATAGATTCTAAGCAGGATTATGAGGAATATCAAAATATATCACCTAAAGATTATCTTAAAAAGTTAATAGAGGTACATAATTCACGTGTAGAAAATTACAAAAGATTTGAAGTAAGAAATGTTACTGTTAAAGATTCAAATGACTCACTTTATAGATATTCAGATTATACTTCAACATGGGATAATATAAATGAGGATCTTATAAAATCTTTAGGTGGAGAAATTCAAATTGAATATACAGATGATAAAATATATATTGATTATTTAACCGAAATAGGTAAGACATGTGCAGATACTGCTATAAGGTTTAAACATAACTTACAATCAATTTCAAATCAACCTAAATTTGATGATTTTTATACAAGATATAAATTTCTTGGTGCAAAATTAAAAACGACAGATGCAGAAGGTAACGAAGTACAATCTGATGAAAGGCTTACAATAAAAGAAGTGAATAATGGAAAAGATTATTTGGATTATGAAGAAGGAATAGAGGCTTTTGGAATTATCGAAGGTGTAATTACTTACGATGATATTACAGAAGCCTCTAATTTATTAACTAGAGGTAAACAATATATAAGTTCTATACAGCTAGGAATGAGTAACACTGTAAAAGCTCTAGATTTATCTCTTCTAGGACTTGATTTTGATAGTTTTGAAGTTGGAAATTACTATCCTGTTATAGTAGAGCCTTTGAATATAAATTATTTTCAGAGGGTTATTGAAAAGAGTATAGAAATAAGGCAACCTTCTTCAAATACAATCACGTTAGGCGAAAAGAAAATAAGTGCGAAAGATTATTATGTAAATAATGCTAAGATAATTCAAAGTGTAAGTAAAAATAATAATCAAAATGTTGCAGAAGTAAAAGCTATTGTTGCCAGTTTAGGGATAACAAATAAAAATATTTTAAAAAAGATTGAAGAAATAGAAGGCGACTCTGTAAGTGTTGAGGTTTTTAATCAAAAGATACAGGAGTTTAATCAAAATTTTAATACTGTAACTGGACAAATATCTGAGATAACTAAGCAAATAACAGAAATAAATAAAAAATTAGACTCTTTACAACAAGGAGGTGGAGAGATTGAATAGTATGTATAATAAAATAAAAACTGCAGTAGAAACAATAAGAAATGCAGTATATGGATTAGAGGTGAGAAGTAGTATTGCAAACGCTGTTGAGGCAATAAATGAAAAAACAGAAGATTTATCAACGCGACAAGATTGTTTAGGAGATACCTTTGAACAATTAATTCTAGATGGAGGAAATACTGATGCGGAAGTAATACTCTCTAGAACATGCAGTGATGGAACAAAATATGAATCAGTACCTAAAAGATTAGATGCAATAGAGATTATGTTAAAAGGAATTAAAAATGATTTAGAAAATGGTGTTTATAGTGAAATTTCATTTGATGAAGATATGCCTTCACCAGAAGGAAAGGCCACATTATGGATTCCAGTTAAGAAAAATACAGACGAAGGAGAGCCACCAGATACTGGAGGTGGAGATAATTCAGGAGATTTGGACCCAACACCTCCAGAAGAGGGAGATACAATAGCAGTAAAAGGAGATACATTTAATGCTATATTTAATACATATGTTGCAGTAGGTCGTGATTCACTTGGAAATACATTAGTAGGTTATCCAGATGAACTTACTTGTGCAGCACCTTCTAATGTAGGGTTTGGTACAAAAGTTCTTGTAAAAAATACAGGAACTGAACTTGATGGAAAGATATTTACCGTAACAGATCGTGCAGAAAGTGTAAAAGTAAAAGACGATGGTTCGTATGTATTTGCACTTTGTATGAAAGATGAAGAAACGGCAAATAAACTAGGTACTACTTTTGGAAAGGCAACAGTAGGTACGTTGGTAACTTCTACTTCAAAAATAGCAACAGTAACTGCTAATGCTTTAACAGTAAGAAGTGGTCCAGGAGTGGAATACACAGCTATAGCATATGTTCAAAAGGGTTATGTATTTATGATATTAGAAACATATGAAAATAGTAGATGGATAAAGGTTGATTTTAACGGGAAAGAGGCCTTTGTATCTGGTGCATATTGTAATATAACGACAATAGAAAGCAAGGATGATATACCAGAACAGCCAGATATAGGAGATATAACTATTGATAAAAATAATCCAAGTTTTGGAGTTGATGTTAGTAAACATAATGGAATTATAAATTGGACAAAGGCAAAAGCAGCTGGAGTACAGTTTGCAATAATACGTATGGGTTATGGACTGCGTGCAAGCAAAGGTGGAGTTTTAGATAGTCAATTTGCAAACAATGTAGCAGGTGCTACTGCTGCAGGAATTCCAATTGGAGTATATTTCTTCTCATACGCAAGTACTTTAGACGGATTAAAAGCAGAAGCTAATTTTGTAATAAGTGAATTAAATAAATATCCTGGAGGAACCTTCGCCTATCCAATTTTCTTTGACCAAGAATATGACAGTCTTAACACAGTATATAATTCTAGCACTGGAAAATATACAACATATAACCCGGGTAAAACAGTATTAACAAGTTATATGACAACATTTTATAAGATGTTAACCGATGCAGGTTATTATTGTGGTATTTATGGAAATCCAGACTGGTTCTTAAATAAAATAAATTTTGACAGTATAAAAGATTACCCTATATGGCTTGCACAATGGAGTTCTAAAGCTACATGGTCTAAATCTGAATTTGGTTTATGGCAATATGGAACAGGAACTGTTAATGGAATATCGACAGCAGTAGATGTAAATAGAGGATATATAAATTATCCAGTATTAATAAAAGCACTACATAAAAATGGTTTTTAATAAAGGGGGATAAAAATGAGCGATACGATATACATAAAAGTAAATGGCAAATTTATACCATTAGGTGTGCAATTAGCTGGAATTATTAATTTAAATTCAATAGAAGTAGATGATAGTGATAATATAAAAAATCAAGATAACTGCAGCGTTAAACTACCAGGGGGAATGATCATAAAAACATTTCAAGTGACTTATTCTCCTGATAAAGACAGTTATCATATGGAAAAAGAGTTTACATTTAAAAAAGCATTCCAAAATGCATGCGTTTGTGTAACTGGAGGCGCAATTTCAAATGGAAGTAATTTATTGGCTGTAAATGCTATTCCTAAGAGCAAAAGTTCTTGCTTGCTTACAGCAACTCAAATTGAAAAACAGAATATAATAGGTGATGTGACTTTTTATATGACTGCTATAGGATATTAAGGGGGGATAATATGAGCTTAGATCTAAATCCATTTTTAGAAAAAATAAAAAAAGATGCATTCTGTAGTAAAATACGAAAGTCAATAATAGAAGCTTTTGAAGAAGTAAAAGATACAATTGAAAATAACAATATACAGGATTTGAGGGATTTTCAGAAGAAAACTGATGAGAGTTTGGATACGGAGAATAAGGAGATTGTTGGAGCTATTAATGAGGTAAGTTCGCAATGTAAAGAAAAGGCGAATACACAATACGTTAATGAAGAAATTGCAAAAGCTCAACTTGAAGGGGCTGGAGTAGATACATCTAATTTTATAGTTAACTCAGATTTGACAGCATTAGAAAATGAAGTTGGTTTCACAAGAACTAGATTAGATAACTTATTCATTAGTGATTTTAAAACGGCTCATACTGGTACATGGAGTGGTTCTCAAACAGCTAAAACTTCTAATATTAATAAATCTACTGTTTCTAAAGAATTTTTAAGTGGAAAATATTTCTGTGTCATTAATTTTGACCTAAATTTTAATGAAGAATTAACAAGTGTATCTCCCTATGTAAAATTAAATTTAAAGGGATCAGATTTCAATAATAATATAGATTTATCCAATGGAGGAATTATACCATCGAAGTATAGTTTGCAACAATACAACAATAATATATCATTATCATTCGTGACGGAATTTACGGAAACAAAAAATGCTTGGGTATCATTAAGTCTTGTTGGTTTAAATGAAAGTGCAACTAGAACTTACGAGGCAAATATACATTGGGCAACAATAATTAAAGTTGATGATTATAATGAAAGATATGATTCTTTAGTAATTGATAATAACTATCTTGAACAATATGTATATGTAAATGACAATGGTAAAATAAGTAGATTGCAAGGTGAAGTAAGTGAACTACAAAAATATATAAAAAATCAAAATATAGTTGATTATTGGGGGGATTCACTAACATATGGTAACCAAGATGGTAGTGGTGTTACAAGGGCAACTGTGTTAAAACAACTTTTAGGAGATTCTTGGACTGTTAATAATTACGGAAGTGGTGGCGAAACTTCTAATACAAT
>USPX01000157.1 GCA_900556665.1 uncultured Eubacteriales bacterium | reverse complement strand
TTACATGGTCTTCTGCTTGTTCTACTGTTTGACCATTTTTTTGATAGTTGGCACATATATAGGCAGATTCTTGCTTAAAGCTGTCACTAAAAATACTGTCATCTATAATAACTGTACCTAGTTCTGAGTCTGTATTGGTATTGCTAAGTGGCATATCAATAGCTGTATCATACTTTGGTACTAACTGGCCTGTCCCATAATCCAGAGTATGCCCTGCCTTTAATCCTTCGTTCACATATTCTAATAAACCATTAAAGTTACAAACAACTGCATATTCATTTGGCTTAAGGTCTATCTTTTGCTCTGGTTTACCATATAAATCCAGGAGTCTATTATAATCAGATTCTAAAATCGTTGGCATATAATCCTCATCAAAATTCACAGCGCCCTCATATTGTGCTAATACCTTATTAACTGCTTCTTGCCCCATTAACTGTGTGAGTGTGGCTTCTTTACGTGCCACATGATAAACATTATATTCTACCCAATCCTCAAATAACTCTTCATACCCAAAGCCATCTTGGTCAAACCTTTTAAATATACTATAAGGCTGTTCTTTTGCTCTATCTTCTTCATCCTCTACATAAGCTATTGCTGAAAAATCTGTTAAATTGTTAGAGGATAAATCTTTATTAAAAGTACCCATGATTGAAAGTGCTGATGACATAATCCCTATGGTTAGAAGTAACATGAGTGAAATCACTGTAATAGATACTGTTGTTGTATTAATACGGCTATTAAACTGCCTTAAAACAAACATATTTAAATCTTTAAGATAAAGTTTCTTATTCATCTGGATCACACGTAATAAGAACCCTGATAAAGAAGCAAATAAGAAATAAGTTCCTAATGCCCCTGTAATCAGCATGGCACTTGCTACTTTGAGATCTCCACCTCTTAGTGCCCCTGCTCCTATTAATAAATAATAAGCCGTGCCAATAAGTCCAATGGCTAATATAAATAACAAAAGTGTTATATAAGGATTTCTCACCTTTAATGTTTCATTTTTTTGTCCTGCTGTTAATAAGTCAATGAGTTTATAACGTGAGATCGTCACCATGTTAAATACAAGTGCTAAAAGATAGATGATTGCAAAGTATATGCAAGTTTTAATGCAGGCAGTATCAGAAAATGTAAAGGTATAATCCTTTAAATCTGCTTGAAACATGTAAGCAATAATTACGGATACACCTTGTGAAACCATAACACCAATTAATAACCCTATACATAAAGATAAAATACCTACAATAAGTGTTTCAAAAGATAAAATTTGCGCAATATGCCATTTGCCCATACCTAATGTTTGATAAAGTCCAAACTCCTTTTTACGACGACGAATCAAGAAGTTATTGGCATATACAATGAGATACGCTAAAATGATTGAAACTATCACTGAAATAGGCTGCATAAGTAAAACGAGATTTTGAATCATTTCATTTTTGGCTGTTGAAAGCTTAAACATGGCGCTTTGTGAACCTATGGAATTAAAAGTATAAAAGATACATACCCCAAAAATCAATGTTAAAAAATAAATCGCATAGTCCTTAAAGCTTTTTTGCATATTTTTAAGTGAAAGCTTAAAGTACATCTCCCTCACCTCCTAATAAGGCAAGTACACTCATAATACGGCTGAAAAATTCTTTGCGGCTGTCATCTCCTTTAATAAGCTCATTAAAAATGCGGCCATCTTTAATAAATAAAATACGGCTGCAATAACTTGCTGAGAAAGCATCATGAGTTACCATTAAAATCGTCGCATCTAATGCCTCATTCATAGCTGCCATACTTTCGAGAAGGTTTCTAGCAGACTTAGAATCAAGAGCTCCTGTTGGCTCATCTGCTAAAATCATCTTAGGATTTGTAATAAGGGCTCTTGCACAAGCTACCCTTTGCTTTTGCCCACCTGACATTTCATAAGGATATTTATTTAAGACCTCTGTGATATTGAGGCTTTTTGCCACATCCTTAATTCTTTGGTCAATGACTTTCACATTAACTTTTTGAATCGTTAGAGCTAGTGCAATATTTTCATAGGCTGTTAATGTATCCAGCAAGTTAAAATCTTGGAAAATGAAGCCTAACTCATCTCTTCTAAACTTATTTAACTGATTCCCTCTAAGCCTTGTAACATCCTTGCCACCTACTTTAATCTGACCACTTGTGACACGGTCTATTGTAGAAATGCAGTTTAAAAGCGTTGTCTTACCGCTTCCTGAAGCACCCATAATCCCTATGAATTCACCCTGTTCTACATTGAAAGATATATGATCAATGGCTTTTGTAAGATTGTTCTTATTACCATAATACTTTTCAATTTCATTTACTTCTAATACTATTTCCATTGTGTTCTCTCCTTTATCTGTTTGATATGCCTAGTATAAAGTATCCTTCTCTTACCATCCATGACTTCTTATTAAGAAAATCTTACATATTTGTAATAAACACGCCTGCTAAGTTAAGACTTTTCTACATTAAAAATAATCTGTGACTCACTTTAATCACAGATTATAAAATAGTTACTTAATGGAAATACACAAGTTACCGTAGTAGATTCATTGAGTTTAGAAGTAATTTGAAAATTATGCTGCATTTTCTCCATCAGCTTCTTACAAATGTAAAGTCCCATTCCTGTGGAAGCCTCATTTCTACGTCCATTGGTGCCTACAAAGCCCTTTTGACATACCTTCTTAATCTCATCCGCTTTAATGCCTATGCCATTGTCTTTAATAATAAGCTTAAATTGGGCATGTGCCTTTTCACCATAAATCTCAATACACGCCCCTTCTTGCCTTCGATATTTAATGCTATTATTAATAACTTGATTTAAAACAAAACTTAGCCACTTGGCATCGGTTTGTACCTCATAATCTAAATCATGCAAATCAATCTTAATCTTACCACCAATTAAAGCCTTCTTATTATTAAGTACTACCTTATGTACTATTTCTTTTAAATTATACTTTGTAATCTTATAGTCTTCTTCTACTTTATCAATTTTAGAGTAATATAAAACCTGCTCGATATACCTTTCTAACATGTCTATTTCTTCACCTATGTTTTGTGTCTCACGGCTTGGATAATTTTCGATAATGAGTTTGGTTGTGGCAATAGGTGTCTTGGCCTCATGTACCCACATTTCAATATACTCTTTGTATTCTCTAATATTTTGCTTATACAAATTAATCTCATCGCACATATTATGATTAATTTCCACGGCTGCATCATAATAAATCTGCCCCTCCAAAAACTTTGGACGATTAATAAGCTCTGTAAACAAATATTTCTTATCAAGCCCATTTTGTGCCTTTTCCAAATAACTATAAAATCCAACCTTCTTAAAATACTCTGCTAAAAGTGGCACCATTGTACCTCCTAAAAACATCATGGCCACCAAAAGCTTTAAATATAAATTAATATTGAATATATAGAAATACCCTTCTGAAATACTCATGCCTATGAGCATGCCTATTAAATAGGCACGCTTATCCTTTAAATATGCTAGAAATCTCATTTGATAATATACCCTTGTCCTCTCTTGGTTTCTATAATATTTTCAAGTCCTGCTTCCTTTAACTTGTTGCGCAGTCTATTAATATTCACCGTTAGAGAATTGTCATCTACAAAAAGCTCACTATCCCATAAATCACTCATAATCTCTTCCCTTGATACAATAGTTCCCTTCTTTTCTACTAACAAATATAAAATCTTAAACTCATTACGTGTCAGCTCTACTTCTTCCCCGCCATAAATAAAACTACTTCGCGTCACATCAATCATAAATTTACCGGCATCAATGCGAGTCCCCCCCGTGCGATCAATGCGTTTAAAAATATTATTAATGCGTGCTAATAAAATCTGGGTATTAAACGGCTTCGTAATAAAGTCATCCGCCCCATAATTCATACTAATAAGTTCATCCAGTTCCGTATTACGACTTGTAATAATAATAATTGGCACATCACTCGTCTTACGCACCTCCCTACATAAATAAAGCCCATCCACACCAGGTAAATTAATATCTAATAAAATCAAATCCACCTGACTACTTAAAATCTGGTTTTTAACATCATCAAAAACCGTTACCAGTTCCACCTCAAAACCATTATTCTTAAAAAAAGTTCCTAGCTCATTTCTGAGTTTTTCATTATCCTCTACAATCAATATTTTTTTCATGTTCTTCTCCCTAATTTACAAAATACATTTTATATTATACACTATTTCATTTCATTTTACATTTTCCATTTTATGTAATATGATATAACTCTATTTATATTTTTAGGAGGGTTTCATGAATACACATGAATATGACATTAACAGAATTCATAAGGCTGTAAGTATCGTACTTGCCTTAGTGGTTGGTATAATGGGGGTCCAACGCACTATACGATTAGGATTTAAGGGAATTCCCCTTCTTCTTATCTGTATACTTTGTACCACAATATTAATCAGCTTTTTAAATCTTTATAAGGGAAAAGATTTACTTAAAAAGTGGATTGTAGGGATTATCTTATTATTCTTCATATCTTTACTTTTCGTTAGTAATGGTTATTCCTTACAACATCACTATCTTATACTCATTGCCCTTGCTGTTACTGTTCTTTATTTTGACAGTAAGTTCTTTGCACAGTATTTTGCACTTGTTATCAGCTGGATTATACTATTATACTTCTTGATACCAGAGGCCTTATTAGGGGAAGATATTTCATTAATGGCCTATATTCCAATAGTTATTACATTAGTTATGGCTTTCATCATTCTCTACTTACTCACTAAGTGGGGTGAAGAAGCCTTAAATGCAGCTCAAAAAAGAGAAAACGAGGTGCGTGCTGAGTTAGATCAGCTTTTAAAACACTTAGAATCAGAGATTGTGAATATTGATGAAGACGTTCAGCTTTCTACTCAAAATATTTCTCTTATTACAGAGTCAAACAAAGGTCTTTTAGCCACAAGTGAATCAGTAACTACTGCAGTTGGTGAGCAAGCACAACACATGACAGCTATTAACTTACAGATGACATCTTCTTTAAGTGAAATTGACTTGCTTCAAGAAAACTCTAAAAAGATTATTACTTCTTCTGAAGATAACACGATGGCACTTGCCACAGGATTACAAGAACTTAAAAATGTCCAAGAAAAAGTGACATCTATTACAAACTCTGCGCAGCTTTCTGTTACAACAGTAAATGCACTCAATAACAAAATCAATGAAGTCAATATGTTACTTTCAAGCATTGAACAAATTGCAAGTCAAACAAACTTACTTGCACTCCTTTTTTCCAATGTCTCAAGCCGCTGGTTGACTTTCAGGATAATCACATACAAAAAGATCGTAATCAGCATGGTGTAGACAAGTTCCGGCAACATGATGTTCC
>USPX01000156.1 GCA_900556665.1 uncultured Eubacteriales bacterium | reverse complement strand
CATTAGTAGCATTTTTAGAGGAATGGGAAATTCTAGATTACCGCTTATATTTGTATTTATTGCATGTGTGGCAAATATTATTGGAGATTTAGTATTTGTAGCAGGATTCCATATGAATGTAGCAGGAGCTGCATTAGCGACAGTGATGGCACAAGCAATTAGCGTTATTTTGTCACTGATTATTATTAGAAGACAAGAACTGCCTTTTACTATGACTTATAAAAATATTTGTTTTAATAGTGAAATTAAGCATTTTTTGAAGATAGGGACACCTATTGCGTTTCAAGAAATACTAACTAATATATCATTTTTAGCCTTATGTGCATTTATTAATCACTTAGGCTTAGAAGCCTCATCAGGATATGGGATTGCTAATAAGATTGTAAGCTTTGTCATGTTAGTACCAGGCTCACTTATGCAATCTATGTCATCTTTCGTAGCGCAAAATGTAGGAGCAGGCAAAGAAAGACGCGCTAGAGAAGCTATGACAACAGGTATGGTAATAGGGGCTAGTATAGGGATTGTTATTACAATTTTAACCTTCTTAAGAGGAGATTTATTAGCAAAGTTATTTACAAGTGACCAAAAGGTAGTTTTTGAGGCAGCAGCATATTTAAAAGGATTTAGCTTAGAAGCTATTGTCACCTGTATTTTATTTAGCTTTATGGGGTATTTCAATGGACATAGTGAAACATTATTTGTTATGTTACAAGGTATTGCACAATCTTTCATAGTAAGATTGCCTATGTCATATTTTATGAGTATTAAACCTCATGCTAGCTTAACACAAATTGGGTTAGCAGCACCTACAGCCACTATATTTGGGATACTAATTAATCTTACTTACTTTATCATCTATACAAAGAAAGTAAATAAAAGAGAAATAGGATTAGAACAATAGATATACAAAACTTGATTCGAAAAAATATAGAATAATATAGAAAAATAAAAAATGTGGTGATATAATTATCGTTAAGTATATGGATCATACAAGATGGTAATGTACTTAACATCTTTTGTGTGTCCTTGTAATCCAGTACAAGGATACCTTTTTTATTTATCCATAAGCGTAAAGTATATACTAATAGACAGGATAGGGGAGGAAAATAAGGTGACAAAAAGACAAAACAAATTAGTATTATTATCAGTTGTATTTGCAATGATGTTTTCAGTAGTACCAATGGTAAGTGCCATGCATATTATGGAAGGTTATTTAAGTCCTACATTTTGCATTATATGGGGAGTTGTAGCTGTGCCATTTCTTGTAGCAGGGTTTTTCTCTATTAAAAATACATTAAATGAAAATCCTAAAGCAATTACACTCTTAGCTATGTCAGGTGCATTTATTTTTGTAATTTCTTCACTTAAGATACCATCAGTTACAGGGAGTTGTTCCCATATGACAGGAACAGGTCTTGGCGCCATTTTATTTGGACCAGTAGCTGTAAGTGTATTAGGGCTTATTGTTTTATTATTCCAAGCTATTTTACTTGCACACGGTGGTTTAACAACGTTAGGTGCCAATACATTTTCTATGGCTATAGCCGGTCCCGTATTATCTTATATTGTTTATAAGGTATGCCTTAAATGTAAGGTGAATAAAAGAGTAAGTGTGTTTTTAGCAGCTTTTATGGGGGACATATTTACATACTGCATAACAAGTATACAATTAGGACTTGCTTATCCAGCACAGCAAGGTGGTATAATGGCGTCAGTTGTAAAATTCTTAGGTGTATTTGCACCTACACAATTACCACTTGCAATTATTGAAGGTATTCTAACAGTTGTTGTTGTAATCGGGTTAGAAACTTATGCAAAACCAGAGCTGAAAATGATTGGTTTTATGGGAGGGGAAAACTAAGATGAGTAAAGATAAGAAGACAGTTATTGTATTATTACTTGTAGCAATGCTTATTATTGCTTTCCCATTATTAACTGTAAAAAATGCAGAGTTTGGTGGCTCTGATGATGCAGGAAGTGTAATGGTAGAAGAACTTGTAGGAGAATATGAACCTTGGTTTACACCAGTACTTGAAACTTATATTGGTGGAGAATTACCAGGCGAATTAGAAAGCTTACTATTTTGTGTACAAACAGGTATAGGTGTAGGCGTTATAGCCTTTTTTATGGGACGACTTGTAGAGCGCAAAAAGTTAGAATCAAAGGCATAGATCAAAGAGGGACTTGTGGCACTAAAAGCGATAGCCATAAGTCCCTTTAGCTATATAAAAAATAAGCATATGTATAAGAGACAATAGAGTATGGAACACTACCTAAAAAATTATTTATAAATACAATGGAGAAAGATAAATGGAGAATAAAAGAGAAAATCCTTTAGGGGCAAGACCCATTAATAAATTATTGCAGCAGTTTGCGGTACCTAGTATTATTGCAATGCTAGTGAGTGCACTTTATAACATTGTTGACCAATTTTTTATTGGCAGAAGTATTGGAGAGCTAGGCAATGCCGCAACTAATGTGACATTTCCTTTAAGTACATCATGTATTGCCATTGCCCTCTTATTTGGCATAGGTGGTGCGGCAGCTTTTAACTTAACTTTAGGCGGTGGTGATAGGGAAAGGGCAATTTATTATGTGGGGAATGCAGCAACCTTATTGTTTGGGGGTGGTGTATTATTGTGTTTATTTGTTCAATTATTTTTAACACCACTTTTGAAATTCTTTGGCTGCCCTGAAAATGTACTTGTATATGCTAGAAACTACACACGGGTTATTTCACTAGGCTTTCCATTTTTGATTTTTGCTACTGGTGGAGGACATTTGATTCGTGCAGATGGTAGCCCTAGATATGCTATGCTTTGTAACTTAGTAGGAGCTATTATTAACACGGTATTAGATCCTATTTTTATCTTTTGGTTTAAATGGGGAATGGTAGGGGCTGGACTTGCTACAATTATTGGACAGATTGGCTCAAGTTATTTAGCTTTTAGATATTTACGTCGTTATAAAACAGTAAAACTTGAGAAGAAGCATCTGGTGCCAAGATGGCAATATATTAAAAGGGATATGGCCCTAGGAGCATCTTCGGCATTTAATCAATTAGCTATGATGATTGTACAAATTGTAATGAATAAATCCCTTACTTACTATGGCGCATTATCAGTTTATGGTGCATCGATTCCACTTGCTTGTGTAGGGATTATTACAAAGGTCAATCAAGTTTATTTTTCTATTGTTATTGGGCTTTCGCAAGGGGTACAACCTATTGCCAGCTTTAACTATGGGGCTAGGAAGTATGATCGCGTAAAAAGTGTATATTACTTAGCTATGAAATGTGGGCTTGTAGTATCAGTTATCGCCTTTGCCTTATTCCAAGTGATTCCAAGACAAATCGTTGGTTTATTTGGCTCAGGCTCAGCCCAGTATTATCAATTTGGTATAATGTACTTTAGGATTTTCTTATTCTTTACTTTCCTTAATTTTATTCAACCTATTACTTCTACATTTTTCACAGCTATTGGGAAGCCAAAGAAAGGAATATTCTTATCCCTTACAAGACAAATTTTATTCTTACTACCTCTTATTGTAATCTTTCCATTATATATGGGTATTGATGGTATTATGTATGCAGGGCCAATTGCTGATTTTATTGCAGCAGCTGTATCAGTAGGAATGGTAGCTTTTGATTTAAAGCATTTAGGTAGAACGCATAATGCTTAAGGAGAGGCTATTTATAAAGTAAATAAGTAGAGCAGGGGCCATTACAAAATTTGATTTTTGGATGGCCTTTTTATATGGGAAAATAATTTATTAAAAAAGATAAATACAGTATACTAATGAGGATATAGAGTATAATTAGACTTTAGAATATGCAGAAAGAAGGAATTGAAATTATGTATTATGTACCAGATGGCACTAAAAAATGTGGTTATTATGAATGTGAAGAGTGTGGAGAACGTTTCTTATCACTTCAGTTACAAGAAACAATTGACTGTCCATACTGTGAAAAAGACTTCGATCCTGAAATTGGACCAGATGAAGTCATGGAAGAAGGCGCAGCAGTGGCTAGACTTCAAAGAGTTCTGGAAGGAGAAGAAGAGATTGAAAAATGGGATAAACTTTTAAGCCTTGCAATCACTGGTGGCGATGAGGAATGGTTATAAGATGAGTCAAGAAATTAAAATTAATTATTATGACAAGTTTCGCTGCACAGCAGATAAATGCTCTTTTAACTGTTGCCAAGAATGGCGTATTAGCATAGATGAAGAGACATTAAATAAATGGGAAGGGGTAACCCTTGAGTCTACTGAGCAACATGGAGAAAACTTACCAGAACTTAAATTATGCAGCTGTTTAGAGCCAGATGGAGATGGCTTTATCATTGCCCATAAGAAGGATAAACAATGTCCATTTTTAGATGGTAAAAAGTTATGTAGAATCGTTTCTCAAAAGGGAGAAGGCTATTTAGCAGATACTTGTACGACTTTTCCTAGACAAATCAATGAGTTTGAAGGACGTACTGAATATTCGTTAGATGCATGCTGTCCTGTAGTCATTGATATAATGCATGAAAACAAAGAACCTATTGGATTTATTGGAGAAGATAGTGGGGAAGAGGATATATTATATGCTGTTAGAAAGCTCATGCTTGAAGCGATGTTAGAAGAAGATTATACACTTCCTGAACGTATGATGATTACTTTCTATGCGCTTTTAGATTTAATGAGACAAAAAAAATTAACAACTTCTCATATTGCAAGCTGTAAGACAAAGGCGTATTTTGAAGAGTTAGCTATGGCAATTCGCAATATGCCATTTGATGCTATTGAAAGTGCCATTGAGCGTAATGAACTATTTTTAGATGTCGTAGAAAATTACCGTAAAAACGGTTTTTATACAGAGTACTTAGAAGGCATTTCCCAGCTTGCAGAAGTATTAGAAGATGAGTATTCAGATGAAGAAATTCTAGAGCTTAGTGAAATCTTTGAAAAAGAGTTTGTACAATATGAGCAGCTTATGCAAAACTATTTAGTCTCTGAAATCTTTGGTAATAGTTTAATGCCTGAGTCGACTCTGGAAGATTTAGTAGTAGCATTTGAATGGATTGCTATGGAATATGTTTCTGTAAAACAAGCCATCTTCTTAAAATGGCTTAAAGAAGGAAGTGGCGAGTTAACCTATGATATGGTACGTGATTATCTTATGATTGTTGCTAGAGTAACAGGGTATGATCAAGAAGATATTAGAGAGTATATGGAAAATAGCTTTGAAAGTCCTGTTTGGGAATGGGGCTATATGGCACTCATTTTAGGAAATGGTGAAATTTAATTTTTATAAAAAGTTTAATTAATTTAAATGAATTATAAAATATTGTGATATAATAGAGCCACTATATTAAAAATGCATGATGA
>USPX01000155.1 GCA_900556665.1 uncultured Eubacteriales bacterium | reverse complement strand
TCAATCTATTGGCAACCTGTGGTGTATCAATACTAATAGCTATAGTAAATTTTTTTTCGTGTAAACTATACTTATCTTCACCTTGTCTGCGTGCGTGATTATATACAGATTTTTCAGTGGTATTAATATAAATCAATTGCATGATCTCATCAAACCAAATTTTATCAAGCACCCACAACATACCATTTTTATATGTTTTTTTCTTGAATGCATCGTCCATCATATATCCATCCTTTCTATTAAATGTTATTTATAACAAGTGCATTTCCTTTATATATTATACATTTTAATTAATTATTCTGTTTTGTCAATACATTTTATAAAATGTTATTAAATTTTATTTTTTGTGTTTTATTTTACCTGAAATGTAGGTGTACTTTTGAATTTGTTATTGTAACTATTTTTTTGTATCTAAATAAACGAGCAATAGCTTTTGCTACTGCTCTTCATATAATGTATTCACACAAATAATTTCTTTACCTGTTCTTATACCTACATTTTGCATACATTGGGTACACATTTTAACTTTTTAATTCCTAGCAATTAAAGTTAGGTATTGATAATACTGGAACTAAAAAGAAGTACCTAATAAAATAGATACTTCTTTTTAGTTCCAGTATTATCAATGAGATTCATTCTAATTATCCTACTTCATTCATATTTTTTATTTTCATCTTATCAAATTTAAACTTCATTTCATCGAAAAGCTTGTAGGAATCATAAATTTTCGCATACCGGCTATGATATATAAAGAACTTCACACCACATTTCACATGGGCTCCATACCAATGCTGATGAACAATAAAGCAACTGATACCAAAGAGGGTTAATATAAAGCCAGCACCAAAGTTATTGACCTTGCGATGCACAAAATTATATTCAAAACAAGCTCTTACCTTTGAGCTAATTAATTTATCATACTGACTGATCAATACGATATCAAATCCCATATGACGATGATGGGTAAAGAATTCAATCCAATCATGGAGATAACCATTACGATAAGGGGCTGTCTGACGTTCTAATTTCTCTTCATCTGTCAGGAACTTTTTGGCCCAATATTCTTTCCACTCTTGATTCTTGTTTTTCAACTCTTCCTGGCTAAAAAACATCTGCGCCTCATCTATGATAATCAGGCTTTGATGCTCTTTTCCCTTTTGATGAAACTTAAGAGCATAACGGTAAAAGAAATCCGGACTAATATCCTCAAAATGCATGATATTATAAATCACTCCACGCTTATTTCTAGGCACATTAAAATAATTCCTATTGACCTGATGCTGTTTTTGAGCTACACGATATTTTCTATCTAAAAAACGATAACGATACCTTTTAACATCTTTATAGATTTCTTGCTTATTTAATTTCAAATTGACACTAATAATATTAGTTTTATATAACTTATTCCAACGCATAATAAGCTGCGCACAATTGAGGCTCTTGCCTGATCCTGGCGTGCCTGTATATAAAGACATCATCATTTCATCCCCCCTTATTCCAGATTCTTAGTCCATCTCAGGATAATCTGGATCGAATAATACACAAGAATGGCTGCCAGCCAAGCGGAACCAATGGCAAGCATTTCTTTGACAGGTACAAAGAAACTAATATAACTCATATACTTTTGTGGCAATGCCTCATCAAAATGAAATGGCGAATCAGGTAGTAACATTAGACACATACTGATTACCTTTCCTATTGCTTCAATCAAACCATTTAACAAGCCAATTAACTTACTGAGCATCTCCATCCCCCCTAATGCTTAATTAACGCGCTTGTAATCTTAATTAAGCCCGATACAAAAGAAAGTAATAGAAACCACCTGAAAAGCTTTATCACCACTTCATACTCACTAAAATCTAAGCGATACATGACATTTACATATTTTTTAAAATCCGTTGGTACAAATTGCTTCAGTTCCACCTCTATGACTGGTGCCACAGGTTGCACATTAAATAACTCAATCAAAGCTATTAAGTCAAAAGGTAGACTAAATGGAAACTTCGTTGTAAAGAGTTCTCCTGCCACCTTCAATGGCTCCATATCTAACTCTGTAGCGGCTTCATAGTCTATATCCGGATCCTCAACTGGCTTAATAGAGGGCGTGGGAGTTGGCATGGGAAGTGCTACATCTGTGATTACATCGGCCACCTTAGGAATTACGGCAGGACTTACCATCACCTTCGGTTGATATTTGTCTTTAATTTGATCTGGCGTCATGATTAACGGTACCGTAGTCGTCTTTGCTGGCCTAAAGGTAACACCTTCTAAGCCCCCTGCTACATTACTTGGTTTCACAAAACCGGCTGGATAAACTAATGCTTCATCTTTAATTTTGTAGCCATTATGCGTCACTACCCATCCATTGGTTCCTAAATTAAAATCATCTGGAAATGGGGCTAAATCCAGTACATATAAGTAATTCGTTGTTTTACTTAGATCTAACGTAATGCCTGTATTACGTGCAATACTATCTACGATGGCGCGTGCCTGTGCCTTGATCTGATCAGAGGCATAGTCGGTTAAATGATTATTCACATGCATTTCCCAATGCCCTAAAGTGACTTTCCCTTCTGTCTTATATAAATCTACAATGTATCCTGACTCATGATCGTTATAGGACAAGTTGCCATAGGTCTGTACACGTGTATCTGAAACAGCTTGTGAACTACTTAATTTTTTATTATAGGTCAGCCCTAAATAGTAATCTAAGCCATCCTTTCCGACAAAATGATACTGTACATCTATGTAAGCCATCTTCCAGCCATAATTATAAGATCTCTGGCTTGAGAGTACCTTTACACCAAATGGCGTATCTCCCCAAACATTAATAGGCGTCGAAGGCAATAATACCTCATCTGTCTCAAATAATGTTTTCACCTTCTTGCTATAGGCTGTTCCTAAGTTATAATCTACAGCATTATTCGTTCGGCCAAGCTGCTTATACAAATCTGACATCAGCGTATGCACTGCTGCTTTGACCTCATATCCCTGTACCCGTTCCATTTCTTCCCCTACTGGTATTAGTATAAAATCAAGCGGTAACCCTTTATTGTCTGTTTGTTTTGTATATTGTGTCCGAACAGCGTCCCACCCGTCTTCTTCAGGAATCTCTGGAAAGGCCTCTACCGCATCTGTCATGCTAATATATAAAGAGGTGGCTTGTTTATCAATTAATTTGCCTAAATACGTTAATAGGGCTCTTGAGTAAGTACCCATGCTACAATAATATTCGCAGGCCAATTCCCATTTATCTTTCAACCATTGCTCCACAATGGCACGTTCTTCTTCAGATGCACTAGCATAACTGACCCCTAGGCAAAAAAACGCACATACTGCTAAAATCGCAACGGCCCCCCATGCCACTGAGGCACTCACAGCTGCACCTGCAGCTACGCCGGCTTCCGGTAACATGGCTAGTGTGATATTACAACTAGGATTCCTAAATGCTGCCTGGGCTTCTATGGCGCGCACATCTGCTAAAACACCACTACTTTCTAGGAGTTCAATAACTGTTGTAAATCTTCCTTGTTGTCCTTGAATCTGTAAATTGATGGGTTGTACGGTTTGTGCTTGTAACCGCACAACAATAAAAATAAACGTTAATAATATACATATAATCCTTTTCATATTTCCCCCATTGAAATAAGCCCACCATCTACGATAGCAGGCTTATATGTACAATTAAGATGCTTTATTCACTAAGGATTTAAAAAAGCCAATGCCTTTTTTAATCGCTAAAAATGTAGCTACTAGCCCTAAGCCTATTGGTAAGGCTACTGCTATCATCCCCATAATTTCATTTGATGCACTATTCATAGCGGTTGTCATAGCCTCTGTTGAATTAAACCCCTTTTCAGATGCCAATATTGGAAATGCCATTGCAGATACAGTTGTTAAAAGGCCACCTTGTACAATTCTTTTCATTTTTTCACCCATACTTACACCTCCTTTTTATGATTGGATTATATGCAAAACCTTATTGCACGCATAAGCAACTATTATGATCAAACTAAAGGTCTTGATACCGAAAAAAAGTCCTACACTAATATACCCATACATTTTCATCATCCTTTAAAAAGAAATCTAAAGAAACAATAGACTGCAAAGCCCCCAATTAACACGGCTAAAAGTGTATTGGTCATGATTAGATCCTGATGGACTTGTTCTAGCGTTGTAACAGCTAGCGTTTCTTGTGTAGGCGTTGTTTCACTCGTTCCACTACACTCTGCTACCTCTTCTTGCGCATTTCCTGTTATTGTTTGTGCTGCTATTGGCACTTCTTTTTCTAAATTTTCCATGATGGTCCTGCTCTCCAATGCACCTTGCTTACGAAATGAAAACTGACTCTAACGCTACGCTGTCAGTTTTCATTTCGTAAGCACTTGCTTTGTACAAGCCTCCCATAAATCAAACTCTTTAATAAAATCAAGCGTTGATAAGCGTAACTGCAACCCTTTCGCATTGGAAGTAATATCAAAATGGGCATGATATACGCCAGGTACTTTTTTAATACTATCCATATTGGCAATATTAGCTTTAATCGGTTGATAGCCATAGCCTTCACGTGTTGAATTAAAAAGGAGATTATTTAAATAATAAATTGTTACGCCCTCTAACTGCTCGCCGCTCTCTTTATCTGTAAAATTATACGGTCTTGCAAATAATACATATAAATCCTGTTCCATGATAAATCCTCCTTGGTTTCATAAATGCTTAAAATCTATTTTTAACGTGATTGATGCCTGTATCATAGCTTTTGAAAGTTGCATCACTTATTCTAATTGATTACGTAAAACTTTCTTCTTCAGACGCTTGTACTTTTCTGCATCATGTAACACGTTTTCAGAAAGTGAATGAATAAAATCCGAAATATCTTCTGTTAAGTTATCATCATTGAGGCCTTTACTTAAAATAGATACGGTCGAAACCTTCCTTGCAATCTGTTTATTTAATAATTCTATATCCCTTTCACGTTGATATAAGCGCAATAGCTTGCCATCTACCCGCCTGCTATTTAAATCACATGCTAGCACCCGTTTCCAAAGGTAATTATAATCTCGTTCACGTTTACGCTTTGCCCCTGAAGCTGTGACTTGTCGATAGGTCTTAGTTGTTAAATAGTTAATCGTATAAGCCTTATAATAGAGCATCTTATAAAAGACCTGCTGATAATCTGCTATCTCTTCTATAGGTGGCAGATTTCTAAAAAACTCTCGTGATGACTTATAAAATTTACTGCCTGTTTCAAATTCTAGATTCACAATACGTGTAATCGGTGGTGTTAAATAATTTGCAAAGCTCACAAGATCCGCAAACTCATATTTGCTCCTTAAGTCCAAATAGAAACGGCATTTTTCTTTTAAGACTTTATCTTTTCCAAACTCTAAA
>USPX01000154.1 GCA_900556665.1 uncultured Eubacteriales bacterium | reverse complement strand
GGATTTGGTATTCCATATCACAAACAAGAAGGGGAAGCTCGCCTTGATATCAAATCTTTAGGTGAAAAACTTGATCCGGTACTTAAAGCCTTCTGCGAAGAATATGGCAAAGAAGTTCAATTCCAAATCGAACCTGGTCGTTATATTCCATGTGAATGTGGTTTACTTTTAGGTGAAGTAACTGCCACCAAAACAAATGCAGAGCACAAATATTTAGGAACTGATATTGGATTTAATACACTTCAAAGACCTATTATGTATGATTCTCACCATGATATCGAACTTTATTCAAAAGAAGTTAAAAATCCACCTATTTCATCACTTACAGTAGTAGGTAATATCTGTGAAAGTGGTGATATCTTAGCTAAAGACCGCATGCTTCCAGAAGCCTCACGCGGTGACCTTATTGCTATGATGGATGCAGGTGCTTACGGTTACTGTATGGCTTCTTGCTATAACCAACGTTTCAGACCAGCTGAAATTCTTATCGAGTCAAATGGTAACGTAAGGCAAATTAGAAAAAGAGATACATTAGAAGATTTAGTGCGCAATATGCTATAGAAAGAAAAAAGAGATTCCCTAATGGCTAGAGAGAAATAAAAGGGCTATGATGAAAACCTTTATGGTTGCATCATAGCCCTTTTCTATTGGTTTGAATATATGTTTAGGATTTATGATTGTCTTTGTAAAAAAAAAGAAGGCCATTGGGGTTTGGCCTTCTCTTCGTTCCGTTCATATTTTATAAACAGGAAAATAGATATATTATGGGGAGATTTTGTAAGCAAGATTGCTCTTGCTTGATATATATAATACGCTTTATATTTTAATAAAGTATGAACTCATATTTAATATTATGTAGATATTTATTCCTAATTTGTAAATAACTGTATTAAAGTTTATTTTCCCTGTAAACCCCATAAAAACAAGCCCTATTCTATAAATAAATTTACAGATTTTATATAATAAAAAGCTGCTGTGACTTAAATAAATCACAACAGCTTTTTATTACTTTTTAATTTCGTTTCCGTTTTCGTCAACTTCAACTTCTACTTCTACATATTCATATTCTACATCTTCAGCTTTTTTACCTACTGCAAGATTTGGTTCTTGAATTGCTGCTACAGCAACCTTCTTAACTGGAATACGTACGCCTTTATTAAGACCAAATTCAACAATAAATACATCATTAACGATATCTACAACTTTACCATATACTCCTGAGTTTAAAAGTACGTATTGACCTACTTTAATGCTATCTTGCATTGTTGCAACTTCTTTTTCTCTCTTTCTTTGTGGTCTAATGATTAAGAACCACATTACACCAAAGAATACCGCCATATATGCTACTGTTACACCAATACTCATAAGACCGCCACCGGCTGCTGTTAATAAAATTGTGTTCATTTTTGATTCCTCCATTTATTATTTATTTTGTTTATAACCTTCTAGACGCATTTTTTTGTATTTAGCGAATTCGCCTTTATCTAATGCTTCTCTAATTTCAGTCATAAGATTGTTAAAGTAATATAAGTTATGCATTACACATAAACGCATACCTAACATCTCTTTTGCTTTTAATAAGTGTCTAATATAGGCTTTGCTATATTTTTGACATGTTGGACATTTACAATCTTCTGCGATTGGTGTCATGTCATTTTCATGCTTTTGATTGAATAAATTAAGTTTACCTTGATTTGTATAAACATGTCCATGACGACCATTTCTAGCTGGTAATACGCAGTCGAAGAAGTCAATACCGCGATCTACAGCTTCTAAAATGTTTTCTGGTGTTCCTACCCCCATTAAATAAGTTGGTTTATTTTGTGGAAGATATGGTACAACATGCTCAAGTACATTATACATCTCTGCATGAGATTCACCTACTGCAAGTCCTCCTACTGCATATCCTGGAAGATCAAATTCGCGAATCACTTTAGCATGTTCGATACGAATATCAGGGTGAATCCCACCTTGATTAATACCAAATAATTTGCTGTTTATTAACGGTATCTTCAAGACTGTTTAAACGGTCCATTTCTACCATACAACGTTTAAGCCATCTTGTTGTACGCTCTACAGATGGAATAATATAATCACGGTCTGCTAATGCTGGTGGACATTCATCAAATGCCATAGCAATTGTTGAACCAATGTTAGATTGTATTTGCATACTTTCTTCTGGTCCCATGAAAATCTTTCTACCATCTATATGTGAAGAGAAGTATACTCCTTCTTCTTTGATTTTACGCATTGCTGCAAGTGAAAACACTTGGAATCCGCCTGAATCTGTAAGGATTGGACGGTCACAAACCATAAATTTATGCAGCCCGCCTAATTCTTTAATAAGCTTATCCCCTGGTCTTAAATGCAAGTGATAAGTATTTGATAAAACAACTTGTGTGCCAATTCTTTCTAAATCTTCTGTAGAAAGTGCCCCTTTGATTGCTGCTACTGTTGCAACATTCATAAAAACAGGTGTTTCAATAACCCCATGTGGTGTATGAAAACGCCCTCTTTTTGCACGGCCTTCTACTTTTAGTAATTCATACATCTAGTATCTCCAATCTTTTTATACTCTAATCTAGTGTACAAGAAATCATTTACTTTTTCAACAATAGCCCCTCTATTTTTAATATTTATTATAAACATTAATCATTATTATAAACACTTCTCATTGAAGATTTATAGGGGTTTATGTTAAAATTATCTTTATTTACTACTATTTTAAGAAAGGAGCATGATATATGTCTGGTTCAATATTTGGTAAAATGTTTCGCGTTTCTACCTTTGGTGAGTCCCATGGCCCAGCCTTAGGTGTTACCATTGATGGTTGCCCTTCTAATATACAAATCTCTTTAGAAGATATTATGAAGAATATGAATAGAAGAAAGCCTGGAAATGGTCAAATTGGTACAACTCGCAAGGAGGATGACCTTGTAGAAATACTTTCAGGAACTTTTGAAGGTGTGACAACTGGTACACCTATCGCACTACTTATTCGTAATAATAATCAAAAATCTCATGATTACAGTAATATAAAAGATGTTTTTCGTCCTTCTCACGCTGATTATACTTTTGATCAAAAATATGGTATTCGTGATTATCGTGGTGGTGGACGTTCTTCTGGCCGTGAAACTGCTGCCCGCGTTGCTGCTGGTGCCATTGCTAAACGTTTCTTAGAGGAGCTTGGCATCACAGTCACAGCTTATACACGTTCTATTGGGCCTATTGAAGTAAGCGAAACTGATTTCAATCTAAATGAGGCACGTGAAAACCCAGTGAATATGCCAAGTAATAAAACAGCCGAACTTGCACTTGATTATATTGCAAAAATGCGTCAAGAAAAGGATTCTGTTGGGGGCATTGTAGAATGCATTATTAGCGGCGTGCCTGCTGGAATTGGTGAAACTGTATTTGATAAGCTAGATGCCACTTTGGCTTATGCCATTATGGGCATTGGGGGTGTCAAAGCCTTCGAGGTAGGGAGCGGCGTAGAAGCTTCTAAACTTCAAGGCTCTAATTATAATGATGCCTTCTGTATTGAAGATGGTAAGGTTGCAAAGAAAACCAATCATTCAGGCGGTATTTTAGGGGGCATGTCTGATGGCACTGATATTTTCTTTAAAGCTCACTTTAAACCAACACCATCTATTGCACAAATGCAACATACCATTAATAAAAATTTAGAAGAAACAACCATTGAAATCGTAGGACGTCATGACCCAGTTATTGTGCCACGTGCTGTGGTTGTCGTAGAATCTATGGCAGCCATTGCCCTTGCAGATCTTATTCTCTGTAACTTAGGTTCTAATATGAATACGATTCGTAAATTATCTAAGTAAGATAAGCATTCCATCAATACTTGTAGAGGGTATCGCAAAATTATTATTAACCTTGCGACACCCTCTTTTTTATTTCCTCTTCTATGTATTTCAACTTACCCTCTATGGCTTTATAATTATTTTGTAATTTAAATTTTTTTAATTTTAATCGAACTATTTTCTTAAAATCAGTGTATAGACAGTATAAATGTACATTTAAATACTTGGTCTATAATAGTCTCTTAAATGGAGATTACCTCCTTTATGCATAGGCTAGACCCTTTAGAAAGGAGATTTTAACAATGAATGGTACCATTTCAAAACAAGAAGCTAAGGTACTTTATGAAGAAAATATCATTTACATTTACCGCGCTGCCTTATTTCTTACTAAATCTAAAGAATTAGCCGAAGACATCTCTCAGGAAGTCTTTATAAGGGCTTTTGATAAATATCATACCTTTGACATGACTAAACCTGTACGTCCTTGGCTTTATCAAATCATGCTCAATATGGTTCGCAGCTATTATCGTAAAAATATATTTCATATACACTTAGAGGCCCTCACCAAATTACCCCAAGATGAAACTGACTTTATAGAACAAGATTTTTTAAAAAAAGAAGAAGATCGTTACTTATGGCATAAAATCAGCACCCTTAGTCTGAAACTCCGAGAAGTTCTAGTTTTACACTTCTATATGGATATGACTCTAGAAGAAGTGGCTCAAATTCTTAAAATTCCTTTAGGCACTTGTAAGTCTAGGCTTAATGCTGCTCTTACTAAGCTTCGCCAAGATGAAGAAATAAAAAATATTACATATCTATTAGGAGGTCGTGAACTATGAAAACTTTAAAAGAATCTACAAAGCATATAAATGCTATTAAATATGTTTTACATGAGCAATTAGATCAAGAAAATGTCTCTTCAAATTTCGAAGGACTTTGGGAGGATTATACTATGAAAAGAAATGGGTTAACACATAAAAAATTATATAAAGCAATTATTTTAGTTGCTGCTATTACATCTATTTCTATTACTACCATCTATGCTGGTGAACGACTTATTAGACGTGACTTTATTAATATGCCTTTTAAATCAGATAAACAAATATTAGGTAGATGGGAATCTGTTGACTTTGTCCCTACTATAGCTGACTTTGATGTTAATAAACAAAACTTTTCTATTGATGACTTATATCTACGTGGACTTGTATTTGAAGAAGATGGCATTGTTCATAATTTAATTGAGAACTCAGTAGGTGATATAGTCGCAACGTCCAGTGCCTTTACTTGGACTAAACATTATATTCTTGAATATGCAGATAGTACAGCTAGTAAGTACTTTATCAAAACAATTAACGACGACACATATATGTTTATGGAATGGAAAAATGGTGATTATACCTATTGCCGCGTAGATAAGCCGCTTTATCTTGTCTTAAAAAAACAATGATCAATTAATCTTTATGGCTTTTAATACAACAATTATTAAAAATAAGGAGGATAGAAACTCGCCTAATATGGCAAGTGTTTATCCTCCTTTGTTACCCTTATTATATATGCACCATTATCTTGTATGCT
>USPX01000153.1 GCA_900556665.1 uncultured Eubacteriales bacterium | reverse complement strand
TTTGCGCTATAATAGTTGAGCCCGTCTTTAAATCTACAACGGGTTGAGCGGTCACCATGCCAGGAATACATTTACTAAGTGGTAATATAATTTTCTGCATAAAAAAATCCCTCCATTATACATGAGATAATAATATATGTGAGTATAGTAAAAGAAATATACGGTTTTATAATTTGTAAATCTTAAACAATTTAGAAAATATATAATTTGATTTTAAATGATTATTATAAAAAAATCAATGAAACAATGTATTAGTAAAATTATAAATTGCAAAAATATCATTTTAATGCTAAACTATGTTGAATATTGTTTTGAAAGATTCTGTGCTACAGAGTTATTAGAAGCAGGAGGAAAGAAAAATGAAAAAGAAATTTGGTGTTATTGCAGCAGCACTAATTGTAGCTGTAGGTGGGATATTTTATGCCCAGTATAAAGTACAAATCGAGGCTATGAGTACTGAAGTGCTTGTGGAAGAAGTAGCACTACCGTTAAATTTATTAACAGGAGAAGTTAATAAAATTCAAATCGAAGATAGAGACAGCGTAACATTAGAAAAAAACAAAGGTGTATGGTTTAATCCTTTAGAAGTAGAAGTTACATATAATAGTGAATTAATTAATGAATGGGTAACATATTTTCAAACAGAAGAAAGTATCAATATTGTGCGTCATGTAAAAGACACATCAGTTTATGGTATTACTGAAGACTCACCTAAAATTGTACTTTATAATACAAATGGTGAAAGTCAAACATTTTGTTTAGGTGATGTAAATGAAGAACATACAATGCGCTACATTTATAGTAATGAAACAGAACTAGTATACTGTGTAAGTCCTACAAAATCAGAAGTTTTATTAGTAGATTCAAGTGAGCTTATTGATGAGAATATTACAATGCCAAATCTAGAAAAGATTAAGAGCTTTGTTATTACTACTGGTGATACTACTTTAAACTTAGAAAAACAAAATGAAAAATGGTATCTTAAAGACTATTATAAAGATGATTATGAAGTGAAAGCAGAAGTCGTACTAGGACTTTTTGATACATTAACAAGTCTTAAACGTGAAAAACTTATGGGCAAAGTAACAGAGGAAAATACTTTTGGTGTAAACGCACCAACTTTAAGTATTACATTAGCTAATAAATATACTTTAAACTTTGGTGAGAAAAAAGGTTCCCTTTGGTGCTTTAGTGAAAATGAAAGCCCTTATGTGTATGCAGTAAAAGCTAGTAGCCTTAAAAACTTTGAACAACTTAAGCCACTGCAAATGATTCATCGTAATGTATATCGCCCTAAAGCAGAAGAGATAGAGCGTATTGTGATGACAAATCCACAAGCAGTATATGAGTTAAAGCTTCAAGAAGAAACTAAAGAAGAAGTTAAAGCTGAAACAGACGAAACTAAAGTGGATGAACTGCAAGCTACTCAAGCAGAAAGCCAAGAGGCAATTAGCGTAGAAGATAAAGAACAATTAAAACAAGAAGTGGCTAAAGAAGCTACTGATCATAGTGAAGCGGATGTAGTAGGCGAGGTGCTGGCAAATCATATTGTAGGGAAACTTAACGATACGGTATTAGATTGTGAAAAAACAGAAACTTTACTCAATATGATTGAAGATAGTGTCATGATTGAAACTGTTCTTCAAAATCCACAAATTGAACAAAAAACAGAACGTAAAGCAGAAGTTAGTATTGTTTATTATATGAAGGATAATACAACAAAAAATATTGAACTTATTTCTTATGATACAAACTATTATATTTTAAGAATTGATGGCAATATTGAATTTGCAGCTAATAAAGAAAAAGTTACAGCGTTATTTAGTGAGCTTGGACAAATTGTGAAAAATACAAAATAATGAATAAGAGAGATGCACATTTGCGCTGACAAATTTGCATCTCTCTTATTGTATAAACTCATTTTCAAAGAATAGTTACATATAAATCAGAAAATAATATTAAGCAGAGAATATACGAGGTGAAGACTATGAAGAAGACAGCGTTGTCATACTTAGGAATTATTATTGGTGCTTTATTTATTTCAATAGGATTATATTTTTTTTGGATGCCCTCTGATTTAGCAGCAGGTGGGATTAGTGGTTTATCAATTGTCATTAAAGCACTGATTCCAAGCATACCTATTGGAATTATTATTTTTAGCTTAGATATTTTAATGTTTTTAATTGGCTTCTTGGTACTAGGGAAAAGCTTTGGCACACGAAGTATTGTATGTAGTTTAACTGTATCATTTTTAATGACCCTATTAGAATTTCTATGGCCGAATATAGGGATTATTAGTGAGGATACATTAATTATTATTTGGTGCGTTATTCATTGCCATAGGCCAAGCTATAGTATTTAATCTAGAAGCTTCTTCTGGAGGAACAGATATTGTAGCGAAAATTATCAATAAGTATACCCATTTAAATATAGGTGTATCACTAATGATTGCAGACTTAGTGGTTGTCCTTTTTGCAACAACTATTTTTGGGGTGGAAAAAGGATTATATGCAGCATTAGGTGTACTTGTAACGAGTTCACTAATTGATTATATTATTGCAGGTTTTACAGTGCAAAAATATGTTATGCTTGTACCAAGCAATAGTCAAAGCGGTGAGGCCATTAAAAGCTATATCTTAAATCATTTAGACCGTGGGGCTACTGTGTATCAAGCTGAGGGTGGCTATAGTAAAGATTATAAAATGGTACTTACAACAGTAATGGATCGTAAACAATTCATTGAACTTAAGAAATATGTAGGGAGTGTGGATGGTCATGCATTTATGACAGTTCAGAATTTACATGAAGTGGTAGGGAAAGGTTTTGAAAAGTAGTGAATAATATTTAATTTTCTAAAGCTATTGACAAATATTTATTTAGTAATATACTATAAAGCAAATAGAAATAGTAGGAATAGGAGGGGAGACATGAAAATTTCAACTAAAGCACGTTATGGGCTTCGTGCACTTATTGACTTAGCAGTGTACTCTGTAGGAGAACAAGTGCCTTTAGCTTATATTGCTGCAAGAGAAGATTTATCTGTGAACTACTTAGAACAAGTTTTTTCACTTTTAAAAAAAGCTGGACTTGTGCGTAGTGTGAAGGGCTCACAAGGTGGCTATATTTTATCGAGAAGACCGGATGAAATTACAGTTGGCCAAATTATTCGTGCTATTGAGGGTGAAATATCCATTATAGATGATGACTTACCAACAGGAAATAGTTTGTTATATGATAATTTGCAGCAATGTTTAAGGGAACGTGTATGGAATCCAATTAATGAAAGTATCAGCCAGGTAATAGATGAGATTACTTTAGAGCAGCTTGTAAGGGAGTATCAGACAATAGGTCAAGCTACAGCTGGTATGTATTATATATAAATATATAAATGTTAAGGAGGAAGTCAGTATGGCTAAAATAGCAAAAAGCATTACAGATCTTATAGGAAAAACACCTTTAGTAGAAGTTTCTAATTATAGTAAGGCAGAGAATTTAAAAGCAAGATTAGTTGTTAAACTTGAATCATTTAATCCAGGAAGTAGTGCAAAAGACCGTATTGGATATTATATGATAGTCGAAGCTGAAAAAGCAGGACTCGTAAAAGAAGGCACAACAATTATTGAACCAACAAGTGGTAATACAGGTATTGCCCTTGCTTATATTTGTGCAGCACGTGGCTATCGTCTTATTTTAACAATGCCAGATACAATGAGTATTGAAAGACGTAATATTTTAAAAGCATTAGGCGCAGAAGTGGTACTTACAGAAGGGATGAAGGGGATGAAGGGGGCTATTGATAAAGCACAAGAACTTCATGAAGCCATTGACAATAGTTTCATTCCACAACAATTTAGCAATGCAGCTAATCCTAAAGCACACCGTGAAACCACAGCTTTAGAAATTTGGGAAGATACAGATGGTGAGGTAGATTACTTCTTAGCTGGTGTTGGAACAGGTGGAACGGTGTCTGGTGTTGGCCAAGTGTTAAAAGCTAAAAAACCAGAAGTTAAAATCATTGCCATTGAACCATCTGATTCTGCTGTTTTATCAGGTAATAAACCAGGCCCACATAAAATTCAAGGTATTGGTGCAGGATTTGTACCAGATACATTTGATAGAAGTGTAATTGATGAAATCAAACCTGTTACAAACGAAGCTTCATTTGAAGCAGCACGTAAACTTGCTAAAACAGAAGGAATCTTAGTAGGTATTTCATCAGGAGCAGCCTTAAGTGCAGCAACAGAAATTGCAAAATTAGAAGAAAACAAAGATAAATTAATCGTTGTCCTTTTACCAGATACAGGAGAACGTTATTTATCAACAACACTTTTTCAATAATTAAAAATTAATATGTGTATTTTTAATTTAAACACATAATATAATAAGGTTATGCCCGAAATATGATACAATAATCATATAGGACATAACCTTATTTTTTATTGAACAAAATTTATAGTAGAAGATAGACAAGTAGAAAGGATTATCTAAATGGTTAAATTTAATAATAGTTGGGATGAAGTACTTAAGGGAGAATTTGAAAAACCTTATTATCTTGCATTACGAAGCTTTTTAAAAACAGAATATCAAACACAAACAATCTATCCACCAGCAGAGGATTTATTTAGTGCTATGCGCGTCACAAGCTATGAAGATACTAAAATTGTTATTTTAGGACAAGACCCTTATCATGGCGCAGGACAAGCCCATGGAATGGCTTTCTCAGTGAGGCCAGGTGTGCCTACACCACCTTCCCTAAAAAACATATACAAGGAATTAAATGCCACTATGGGATGTTATATTCCAAATAATGGTTACTTAATGAAATGGGCAGAGCAAGGCGTACTTTTATTAAATACAGTTTTAAGCGTACGTGCTTCTAAACCACAATCTCATAAAGGGCAAGGATGGGAAATTTTTACGGATGAAGTGATTAAAAAGCTTAATGAACGTGAAGACCCAGTTATTTTCCTTCTATGGGGAGCGCCAGCACGTAAAAAAGTGAAGCTCATTACAAATCCACAACATAAGATTTTAGAAGCAGCACATCCAAGTCCACTTTCAGCTTATAATGGATTCTTTGGTTGTGATCACTTTAGAAAAGCCAATAGGTTACTAGAAGAAATGGGTAAAACACCAATTGATTTCCAAATTGAAAATATATAATAAATAAGTTTTAAACTATTGACAAATAATAATGAGTTATTTATAATATCACATATATTTAAGGATAATTATTTAAATTGCTAAAAACTGTGAAAAGAAGAGTAGAAATATAAATGAACTTTCAGAGAGCCGAGGAAGCTGAAAATCGGTAGTGAGTTGTATTTTGAAGAACATCTTGGAGTTACTAACCGAAAGGCAAGGCTTAGTAGGCTTAGACGGGGTAGACCGTTACATCTAG
>USPX01000152.1 GCA_900556665.1 uncultured Eubacteriales bacterium | reverse complement strand
TTAACAGTTTGAGATGAATAATCAAATAATATACAGTTTGGCACTTCTAATACCTCAATTTGTGTATAGTCATTATTGCAATATGCTTCCCATACATTATATTTAAAGTTTTCAAGTAGTGCTAAACGATAACGATGACGTGGTGCTTTCTCTAATAAGGTTGGTACATACTTTTCAATAAAGCTATCATCTTTTAACATGAGTGTATGATGATCTTTAAATTTTTCACGGTCTAATGTTTCAAAGGCCACTGGCATTTCACTAATATGTTCATGTAAGAGATAATCTAAACGAATCATTTCTTTAACGATTTCACTATTGACATTCTCAAACCCTTCTGCAAACTCAATGAGCTTATGGTAGTAAGACATTTTATTGTGCTGAATTTTATCATAGCCTTTTTCAATCCAGAATTTCGCTAAAGCGTCAAAGCATTTAAATGGAGACTCAAATCTTGTAAATAAATACTCTAAACTATTTTTGAAACGCTCGCTATTATAATAACGTTCTAACATCTCTTCAATATCATGTAATAATAACATTTCTTTGTAGCTTACATCTTTTGTATAAAGAATTTCATATGGTGGCTCTGCTTTATAAATGAGACCATACTCTTCTGCTTTTTGACGAAGTCCTGAGCCTTTAAGTAATTTTAAGAACCCTAATTGAAACTGCTCTGGACGTAGTGAAATAACATCATCAAATGACTTGCCAAATGATGCATAATCTTCATAAGGAAGTCCTGCAATAAGATCTAAGTGTTGATGAATATTCCCAAGTGCCTTAATCTTTAATACTACCTCTTTAATATCTGCAAATGGCATTGGACGCATAATTGTGTCTAGTACTAGTTGATTTGTAGATTGTACTCCAATCTCAAATTGAATAAGACCTGGTCTTGCATCTTTTAAAAGGGCAATCATTTCATCTGTTAAAAGCTCTGCTGCAATCTCAAAATGGAAGTTCGTATAGCCATTATCAATAGCCATAATATGTTGCCAAATTTCCATAGCATATTGACGTTTTGCATTAAATGTACGGTCTACAAATTTTACTTGTTTGACGCGTTTTTCTGTGAAATATGTCATATGCTCTTTCACACGTTCTAAAGGCGCAAAACGTACCCCGTGTTCAATAGATGATAAGCAGTATTGACATCTAAATGGGCAACCTCTAGAAGCTTCATAATAAATAATTTTATGCTCAAGACCCTCTAAAGAATCATATACAAATGGTAAATACTCTAAATCCAGTGGTTGTCTTGGTCTATTTTTAACAATCATGCCTTCAGCATTTTTATAAATGAGTCCACTAATTTGTTCGAGCGCCCCACCTTTACCTGAAAGGTAATCTAAATACTCTTTCCAAGTTTCTTCCCCTTCGCCTTCCATTACAAAGTCGATTGGTAATATATTTAATAAATCTTCCCCTTCATAAGTCACTTCAGGTCCTCCTAAAATAATCTGAGTGTCTGGTAAGATTTTCTTAAGCGTTGGCACAAGCATTTTAATAAATGACATATTCCAGATATAGCATGAAATACCTAAAACATCTGGTGCTTCTTCATAGATTGTTTTTATAATATCATTTTCATTTTGATTAATAGTTAGTTCAAGTACTTTAATATTCTCCTCATACTCTTTACAATAAGTTGCAATGGAACGTAAAGCTAAAGATGTATGAATATATTTTGCATTAAGTGCAAGTAAAACAACTTTCACGTCTCTAATTCCTTTCCAAGTAGAAATTTATTGTTATAACTTTACTTATTATAGCACATATTGTAATAAGCGACAAAAAAATAAGTTGCTATAGAGCCTATAGCAACTTATTTCATTTATTTCATATGGAGTCATCTTTATTATGGTGTAGTAGTTGTTGTAGTTGTATCTACAATACCATTTGTGTCATTCACAACACCATTTTTAGCTGTTGTATTAGTTGCAGCTCTGCCACCATTTACTGCACCATTATCTGTGCTTGTCCCATTTGTTGCACCATTTACTGTATTAGTACCATTGTTCATAGTATTATTTGTCATAGCACCATTTGTACCAGCAGCACCATTGTTCATAGCCCCATTTGTACCACCAGCGTTATTTCCTGTGGCATTTGCACCATTAGTACCAGTTGTATCGGTAGCATTAGTGGTCGTATTAGGTGCTGTTGTAGCAGGTGTATTAGTAGTACCATTGTCTGTTGTACAACCTACGCAAGCAAGCCCCATTAATGTAAGTGCTGTAATAAATAAAAATTTTCGCATATATACTATACTCCTTTTCATGAAATGAAATATTATACAAGCATAGTATAAGCCTTTTACTTAATTTTATGCATTTGCATTACACATACATCAAAATTTTTTGACTAATATCTTTATTTACTTAATGCTTCATCAATAGCCATAGCTGCTTTTTTACCAGCACCCATTGCTAAAATAACTGTTGCAGCACCTGTTACAGTGTCACCACCTGCATATACGCCTTCTTTACTTGTTGCCATTGTTTCTTCATTAACAATGATGCCACCCCATTTAGTTACTTCAAGTCCTGGAGTTGTTGTACGAATAAGTGGGTTAGGGCTTTGACCTATAGCGATAACAACTGTATCAACTGGAATGCAATGTGCACTACCTTCGATTGCTACTGGTCTTCTTCTACCAGAAGCATCTGGCTCGCCAAGTTGCATATCAATACATTCAAGTTCTTTTACCCAGCCTTCTTCACCATGAATTGCTTCTGGGTTACAAAGTAATTTGAAGATGATGCCCTCTTCTTTTGCATGGTGTACTTCTTCACGTCTTGCTGGAAGTTCTTCTTCACCACGACGGTAAACGATGTATACATTTTCTGCACCAAGGCGCTTAGCTGTTCTAGCTGCATCCATTGCTACGTTTCCACCACCTACAACAGCTACGTTTTTACCTACATGAATAGGTGTTGCTGAGTTAGGGAAATCATAAGCTTTCATTAAGTTTGAACGTGTTAAGAATTCATTGGCACTATATACACCATTGAGGTTTTCACCTGGAATATTCATGAATTTAGGAAGACCTGCACCACTACCTACGAACACAGCTTGATAACCATCTTCCATTAATTCATCAATAGTAATTGATTTACCAACAATAACGTTTTTCTCAATATGTACGCCCATTTTTTCGATTTTTTCAATTTCTTTACGTACAAGTGTTTTTGGTAATCTAAATTCAGGAATACCATACATAAGTACGCCACCAACTTCGTGAAGGGCTTCAAATAATGTTACTTCATAACCTTGTTTTGCAAGACTTCCTGCACATGTAAGACCAGCTGGACCTGCGCCTACGATAGCTACTTTTTTACCATTAGAAGCTACTGGTTTCACTTCTTGATTGTTTTGTGCCATCATGTAGTCAGCTACGAAACGTTCAAGACGTCCGATTCCTACTGATTCACCTTTTTTACCTCTTACACATTTACCTTCACATTGGTTTTCTTGTGGACAAACACGACCACAGATTGCTGGAAGGGCATTTTCAGATGTAATGATTTCATATGCTTTTTCGAAGTTTTCTTCTGTGATTGCATGAATGAACTCTGGAATAGGTACATTAACTGGGCAACCTTGTACACAGAAACGTTGTTTACAGTTTAAGCAACGACTTGCTTCTTCTAAAGCTTGTTCTTTTGTATAACCAAGAGATACTTCTTTAAAGTTTTTGTTACGAACATTTGGGTCTTGCTCTGGCATTTGTACTTTGTTTAATGACATATTAGGCATTTTCTTGTCCCCCTATCTGTTGTTTCATACGGCAAATGTGTGCTTCTTGTTCTTTGTACATACCTTGACGACGCATTGCTTCATCAAAATCTACTAAAAATCCATCAAAGTCTGGTCCATCTACACAAGCGAATTTTGTTTCTCCGCCTACTGTTACACGGCAACCACCACACATACCGGTTCCATCAATCATAATAGGGTTTAAAGAAACCATTGTTTTAATATCAAGTGGTTTTGTATAATTAACAACTGCACGCATCATAGGAAGTGGTCCAATGGCAATAACTTCATCGTATTCGTTACCAGCTTCTACAAGTTCTTTTAAAATATCAGTAACGAATCCTTTTTTACCTAATGTGCCATCATCTGTTGCAATATGTACATTGCTATATTTTTCGAAGTCTTCTTTAAGGATAACAAATTCTTTTGAACGGCCACCTAAAATGACATCACATTCTGTACCTGCTTCTACAAGCTTTTTGATTTGTGGATATAGAGGTGCTGCACCAACGCCTCCCCCAATACCAAGTACACGTTTTTTCTTTGTAAGTGGTGCTGCTACACCAAGAGGTCCTGCTACACTTGCGAGGCAATCACCTTGTGCTTTTGAAGCGATTTTACGTGTAGAGTATCCTACTACTTGATAAATAATAGATACTGTTTCTTTTTCGCGATCATAGTCTTGAATTGTAAGAGGGATTCTTTCATCGCCTTCTTCTGCACAGACAATTACGAATTGTCCTGGTTCACATTTTCTAGCAACATATGGTGCATGAACAACCATTTTTTCAACTGTTTCATTTAATTTGATTTTCTCAATAATTTGATACATCTCTTCCTCCTGTTTATGTAAGTTCCACAATACTGATAGATTTTTCAGTAAAGAGATCTATATATTTATCTTTCACCTTAACAATCGGTTTAAATACACAAGCTGGATTAATAGCAACTACCTCTCCTATTTCTCCTGTGCTTAGTTGTACATATACACCAATATAATAAGATGCGATATGCGTTAAAAAGGTTAACAATATCTTGGTATCCAACTTACCAAATACCCCTTCTTGCATGAGCTGCATAACGTCAAATGGTGAGTGTTTCTTTTTATATGGTCTTTCTGAAAGCATTGCATCATATACATCAGCAACAGCTAATACTTTAGCAATATCGTTAATATTTTCACTATATACGCCATAAGGATAACCTGAGCCATCCATTTTCTCATGATGCATTAAGATTCCCACTTTAACATCTAAGCTAATGCCTTGCTCTGGTTGTAAAAGTTCATAAGAATAACGTGGATGATTTTTCATTTCCTCAAACTCGCTATCTGTTAATTTCCCTGGCTTATTTAAAATAGCTGGATCTATTTTCATCTTACCGATATCATGAAGTAGTCCTGCAATAAGCAATGACTCAATTGTGCTCTCCCCATATTTCATCCATTGACCAATTAACATACTAAGCAGTGCAACGTTAATACTATGTGTATACGTATAACTATCTGCATATTTAAAAAGATTAATGCACCCTATAATTTTAAAGTTATCTTTAAAATTATCTTTTACATGACGTTTAATTGTTTTAAATGCTTCAAAATCTATGACATTATCGTCAGCCACTTTTTGAAAAAGTACCTTAGCGGCTTCTGTAC
>USPX01000151.1 GCA_900556665.1 uncultured Eubacteriales bacterium | reverse complement strand
AAAAGACTATGAGAATTTCATGGCCTTTTTTATTTAATATTTTAAATATTAAATAAAATATTTAAAGATATATTATAGTTACACCGAAAAATAAATAGTAAAGGGAAATAGGGGGGAGTAAGATGGCGTATAATAAAATAGCTATTATTTCAGATCTCCATGCAAACCTGTATATGCTAAATACATTCTTAGCTTACATAGAAAAAGAAAAAATTGAATTAGTAATAAACTTAGGCGATTTTGTAAGTGAAGGGCCATATCCTTGTGAAGTACTTGAGAAAGTATTATATGATAAGCGATTTATTAATATTATGGGATATGATGAAGCTAGGATAATAGAAAATGGTACAAAGGAGGATCAAACTGGTACTTTAGCTTGGGCTAGAGATAAGTTAGATAAAAAGACATTAGATAAATTAAAAAAGCTACCAACTATTAAAAGTATTGAAATAGAAAATATTAAAATATTAATGATGCATTTAAATGGATTTGCAGAAATATCACAGAGAATTGCACATAGTACAAGTAAGATAGTGGATGGAGAAAGTTATACTTATATTTTCTGTGGAGGAGGACACTTACAGCAATTTACACACGCGAAAGAACCATTTTTTAATACGAACATTATAGAGCCAGGGGCTTTAATGAAAGATAAAAATGACAGAGGGCATTTTGCTATATTGGAGATAAAGGAAAATAAACCTAAAATAGTATTTGAAAGTATTTTATGCAAAGAGGTTTATAATACACAAAAAGAATTGAAAGTGCAGCAACCTTATTTAATAGAAGAAGTTAATTTAAAACAAGATATTAACTTACATATCTATGATGAGGCAGAAGAAGAAAATTCTACAGTATTTAAAGAAGAAATTATGCAAGAGATTTTAGAGCTAGGATTTAGCAGAGCAATGTATATTAGTATAGGTTGTTGGGCTACAGAAAAAGAAAAAATAAAAGAATTACTATTCTATCTAAAATGCAGAAGAATTAAATGCTGTGAAAAAAGTGGACAGCAATGGTATATTGGTGAAATTACATCAGAAATTAAAAAATATATAGAGCAAGAAGTAAATATATGTCAAGAAAAGCTTAGATGGTTTGAAATATCATTTTTAGAAAGTTTATATAGCGTAAAACCTATATATAGTATTTATCACTATGGAAAAGCATGCTTGGTAAATCAAATGTCTAACAGTGAGTTGTATAATATAGAAGAGAAACTAAAGGCAAATAAAATTATATATGAAATAAATGTATAGGAATCAGAAAAAAATAAAGTTAACAAATGATGTCAAGCAACATAAATTTGTTGACTTTATTTTTTTTGTATTATAAGATTAATCTAACATAACCGGATGAAGCTATACAGAAGAGCGATCTAAATGACATTAAAAGTTAAGGTTAGAAGGATCCACCGAAGGAGTAACACTCTCAGGTGCTTAGAAAAGCGAGAACTGCATGGCAGACGGACTCTGGAGAGACTCAAGTTATGGGCGCCGAAGGGGCAAAAGCATTTTGCTTAATCTCTCAGGCAAAAGGACAGAGCACAATACATAATATATGACAGTAATATGATAACCTAAGTGTAGATAAAATAGTTTAGGATTTATTTGCGTTTAATAAAATTGTATTTATTTTATTTGGCGATAGGTTAATAGTATTATGTATCAAGCAATAGTCTATAAACTTAAGGAACTCCTCTACTTTAAATTTTTAATTAAAAGAAGGGAGTATTTTTTTATGGATATTTTAGGAATTTTAAAGATGATTAATAATTGGGTATGGGGCCCACCACTCTTAGTATTATTAGTAGGTACAGGGATTTTATTTACTGTAAGATTAGGTCTCATACAAATTGTTAAATTACCAAAGGCTTTTAAATTAATTTTTAAAGCTGAAAATAATGGAACAGGTGATATTAATAGTTTTGGTGCTTTATGTACAGCACTTGCGGCAACTGTTGGTACAGGAAATATCGTAGGTGTAGCAACAGCAATTAGCGCTGGTGGCCCAGGGGCATTATTTTGGATGTGGGTAGCAGCATTCTTTGGGATGGCGACTAAATATGCAGAAGGTGTATTAGCTATTAAATATCGAACAATCGATGCAAATGGTCAAGTATCAGGTGGACCAATGTATTATATCGAAAAAGGACTTAGTGATAAACTTAAAGGGTTTACTAAATTCTTAGCAGTATTCTTTGCAGTAAGTGGTATCTTGGTTGCATTACTTGGTATAGGTACGTTTTCACAAGTTAATTCAATTGCATCAAGTTTGCAATCTACATTAGGTGTAGATACTAGAGTCACAAGTATTATTGTAGCAGTATTAATTGGAATTATTGTATTTGGTGGAATTCAAGCTATTTCTAAAGTAGCAGAAAAGGTTGTTCCATTTATGGCAATTACATATATTATTTTTACACTTATTATCTTAGTAAGTAATGGAGATCAAATTATTCCTGCGTTAGGTATGATTTTTAAGGGTGCTTTTACAGGAACAGCAGCTATAGGTGGATTTACAGGAGCGATAGTTGCTAAAGCAATTCAATCAGGTATTGCTCGTGGGGTATTTTCTAATGAATCGGGCCTTGGTAGTGCGCCAATTGCAGCAGCGGCAGCAAAAACGGAATGGCCTGCAGAACAAGGGCTTATCTCTATGACAGGTACATTTATTGATACAATTATTATTTGTACATTAACAGGTTTAACACTTATTGTAACAGGTGTATGGCAAGGTGAGCATGCTGGAGCAGTTATGACACAGGACGCATTTGCTCAGGTATTACCAACAGCGGGACCAATTTTAATTACTATCTGTTTAACACTTTTTGCATTCACAACAATTTTAGGTTGGTGCTATTATGGTGAACGTTGCCTTGAATATTTAATGGGTGTAAAAGGCATTACAGCTTATAGAATTATATTTTTAATAATGGTAGCTTTAGGTGGATTTATTCAATTAGAAGTTATCTGGACACTTGCAGATATCGTAAATGGACTTATGGCATTACCAAACTTAATCGGTTTAATTTGTTTATCAGGCGTAGTTGTAAAAGAAACTAAAAAATATATGGAGCATCTAGATAAAGTAAAATAGATGATTGATTTAAGTTGATTTTGGTTAAATCTAAACAAAAAATGCGTAATATACGAATTTAAATTCGTGATATTGCGTATTTTTTTATGGATTAAAAGTAAAAGTATAATGTTATAGCACAAAATTTTACATGTTAATCATTTTTAAACATGTAATAGTGAATAAGTCTTATAATGTAATCAGATTCAGATAGATAAAAAATAAAGAGAAACAATTTGTAAGAAAGAGTAAGGGGTTAAATATTTAAAATTGTATAGGAGGAATTAAGGATGAAACTTTTAAAAAGAATGAGAAAGCAAGGGGCATATTTCTTAAGTCTTACTACATTATTATCAATATTTGCAGGAATGCCATTAATGGCATCATCAACTGCAGCAGAATTTAATTATAATGATGCATTAGAAAAGAGTGTTATTTTCTACGATGCGAATAAATGTGGTAAAGATGTAGCTGATAACAATGAGCTTAGCTGGCGTAGTGCATGCCACGTTAATGATGGTAAAGATAAAGGATTAGATTTAACAGGTGGATTCCATGACTGTGGTGACCATGTAAAATTCGGTATCACACAAAACTATGCAGCATCAGTTCTTGGATGGAGTTATCTTGATTACAGAGAAGCATTCGAAAAAGCAGGTAACTCTGATAAAATGTATGACACATTAAAATATGTTACAGACTATTTATTAAAATGTCATCCAAATGCTAATACATTCTATTATCAAATAGGTGATGGAAATACTGACCATAGTTATTGGGGGGTTCCAGAAAAACAAGGAGATAGATCTGTTCAATTTGTAATTAATTCAGGTACACCAGGTTCAGATATTGCTGGTGGAGCTTCAGCAGCATTAAGTATTATGTATCTTAATAGTAAAGATAGAGATCCTGAATATGCTGAAAAATGCTTAAATGCAGCTAAATCATTATATGTTTTAGGAACATCTAATAAGGGAATTGCACCATTCCAAAGCTTCTATGAAAGCAAGAGCTACAAAGATGATTTAGCATGGGCAGCAACATGGTTATATAGAGCAACTAATGAATCTAAATACTTAGCCGATGCTGAGAAATACATACAATCACCAGAAAATCTAAGTAAACCAGCACAAAGTGATTGGGTTATGTGTTGGGATGATATGAATATACCAACAACTGTTGAATTATATAAAATAACAAAAAATGAAAAATATAAGGATGCAGTAGAATACAATATGAACTATTGGTATAACATGACTCCTACAGCAGGTGGATTAAAAATAAGAAATAGTTGGGGATCATTAAGATATGCTGCAGCAGCATCAGCTATTGCAATGCAATATTACAATATATCAGGAGATTCAAAAGCTAAAGATTTAGCAATGAGTCAAATTAATTATATCTTAGGTGATAATCCAAGTAGTATGTCATATGTAATTGGTTTTGGCAATAAATATCCATCAAAACCACACCATAGAGCAGCTAATGGTTATCAAGGATTCAATGATAATAACCATATGAAAGATGCAAAAAATGTATTAGTAGGTGCATTAGTAGGAGGACCAGGAGAAGGTGATTCATATTCAAATGATCCAAATAAATATACAGAAACAGAAGTTGGTATTGATTACAATGCAGGTTTAGTAATGGCTCTTGCAGGTATCATTACAGATGGTAAGATTAGTGAAATCAAACCAGGAGGAACAACAAATCCAGGGGGAGAAACAACAAATCCAGGAGGAGAAACAACGAATCCAGGAGGAGAAACAACGAATCCAGGAGGAGAAACAACAAATCCAGGAGGAGAAACAACGAATCCAGGGGGAGAAACAACGAATCCAGGGGGAGAAACAACAAATCCAGGAGGAGAAACAACAAATCCAGGCCAAACAGCAGATGGTGTTAATGTAAGTGTTACAACACAAGAAAGCGGAACATCTATTGGTCAAGTATATACTATTACAGCAACAGGCTCACAAGCTATAGACTTATCAAAAGTAACAATTCGTCAATACTTTAGTAAAGATGGTAATAGTACAATGCAATTATTCTGTGATCATGCAGCAGCTCAATTAAATGAAGCACCTTGGTATCAAGCATTAACATCAGATGTAAAAACAACATTTGGCAAAGACAGTAATGGAAATTATGTTGAAATCACATTTAGTAACAGCGTTGTATTAAAACTAAATGCTGGAACAGTTACAATTCAAACACGTATGGCTAATACAGATTGGAGTAGTATCTCAGGATTTAAAGCAGGTAATACAGTTGTAACATGTAAATAATTTTAAAATGATAGTAACTGTTCAGCCGCTAACTTAAGCAAAAATAAAATCTCCTTCATCAGAAAGTG
>USPX01000150.1 GCA_900556665.1 uncultured Eubacteriales bacterium | reverse complement strand
CAGCTCAAAAAGAAGGTTATGTAGCTGCTGCAGATAACGGATACACTGTAGTAATCGATACACACCTTACAGAAGAACTTCTCGAAGAAGGTCTCGTTCGTGAAGTAATCTCTAAGATCCAAACAATGAGAAAAGAGGCTGACTTCGAAGTACAAGATCACATTGAAGTTGCTTACACAGGTAATGAAAAAATTGGTGCAATCATGGCTAAAAATGCACAGTACATTGCATCAGAAGTATTAGCTAACAGCGTTACAGAAGGAACTGTTGATGGCTATACAAAAGACTGGAAAATTAACGGCGAAGCTGTTACATTCTCAGTAAAAAAAGCTTAATCAAAACAGACCGTAGCATTATGCTACGGTCTGTTTTGATTCTTATTATTTGGGTTCAACCCCATTTACTAATTGTCTATTGTAATAAACACACACATTATCTGCATTAGCATATGAATAATCATTACTTTGATCAAAGTTTGACCAATCTTCTTTATTAATACGTGTATCTATAGTTAATGTACCTGTATTATCTAACACATTCCCACCTAAAAAGCTTATTTCTAAATATGTATCAGCTTTCTCTGTTTTTGTTTCCATTGGTACAATTTCAGTTTTTACCTCAGTTGTCATACTTTTATACCATGGGGCTACTGTATAACTTATGGCTGCATTATCTACTGATACGTTATTCTTTGTTGCATTATCAGCTGTATAGTAGTAACGAATTTTTACTTCTGATAAGTCATACCCTTCTTCTTTATCTATTGTAAGCTTAAAGCTATTGCCTATTGTATTGCTATTTTCTTCTGTTTGCTTATCTACCGTTAATTTAAATGGAGATTTTAATTCTCCTGATTTATTTAATATATTAATGGTTAGTGCAACTGGATCAGTCTCTGTGAAATGGAATAGTATTTCATTCTTGCCTTCTGGAAGTGATTTTATAAAATCCCAGTTAAAAACTACTAACTTACTTGATTGCATGCCATGTACAATATACTCCTCATTAGCTATAAGCTCTTTGTCATTATACGTAATCTTTTCAAAACTATTATTTGTTAAATCAACATAAGTATTTATATTAGGATTTAATTTATCATATTCATCTGGTTTGTCATAATCATATGTTGCCTCTTTCTTACTTATACTCCCAACTCTTGGTTTCTCTATTTTAATCTTTAAATTTTTACGAATACCTGATTCAAAATCAAAAGCTAATATCATAATCCCTTCATCTTGAGAGCTCATATATCTATAATCTAAGCACATTGTCATATCTTCATCTGTATCATTTGTCAAAGAATAACACCAGTCCATTAATTTATTTCCTTTATTAGAAATACTAACAAGCTTATCCTTACCTGTATGTATGGATATATGGATATCTTTAGGATATTCCCAACTTCTATCATCTACACCTAATTTATATACTTCCATATCACTAGAGATTTCTATTTCTGAATCAATTGTTGAATCAATAATATTGATTGGAATCATCATTGAATTAGCTCCACAAATACATTCCACTTCAACTTCACTTATTGGTAGTCTCTTTAAAAAGCTAGGTAAGAATACGATTTCTGTTCTTTTTCCTAACGCAGCAGGTTCAACTTTAAAATCTCTACCTTTTACTAAATCTTTTCCATTATATTTAAACTGGATATAATATATTTCAGATCCCTCGATGTATCTAGAAATACGTAGTGGCTCTTCTTTACTTCTATCATAAGTCACCGGTTTACTATTATCTATGATTTCTATCTCTATTGTTTTACGTGCACCTGATTCAAATTCAAAGGTTAGTTTCACAGTGCCTTTTTGTGATTTCATATAACTATGTGCTATATATGTAGTTTCTTCAGTAGTATTACCTATTAATTCATTTATTTTAGTAGTATAATCTTCGCCTTCTTCTAAGGCTACTCCCTCATTTGAGATTCCTGTTAATTTATCTGCCTGAGTTACTATATCAACGGCAATTCCAAATGTACTACTATATTCTTCATATGCTGTTTTGCCATATTCATGTATAAGGCATGATACATCTTGAGTTAGCTTAATTGATGAATCTACTACATTAAGTGTATATGTAATAGTTTCGGTTTTTTCAAAGTTAAATTTTATTTCTGTCTTGCCCATCGGGAGTTGTTTTAAAAACTCTTCTTTAAAATGTACACCCATACTACTCATTGTACGGTACACTACATAATCTTCTTCATAAACTAACTCTTTTCCATCCACTGTCATATTTATTAAAGTATCACGATTAAATGTAATGCATGGGCATATATAGTTATCTTTTTTTGCCCTATCGTATGTTCCTTCTAATGGTGTTACTTCTGCTTTTTTCTCAACAGCTTTCATATTTACATATAAGTTATAGCTTTTACCTGATTTAAATACAACCTTTAATGTTAAGACTCCTACATCCTTTGTATTTAAATAATCATTATCTAAGATTAAGCTATCTTTTTGTGTTCCTTCAATATACTGATACTCGTCTCCTAAAGTTAACTCTTTTTTATCTTCATAGATGGCCACTATTTTATCATCATTTATATGTAATACATCTATTTCAACTTCACCTTCCCAAGGATATGTTCCTAATTCATAATTAATGTAGTTTGTACTAAGTGGCACTGCATCTGCTTCTTCTATTCCATCTACTTTTATCATACTTTCATCTGACATTTCTACACCATATACTGTATTAAACATTACGGTAGAAATTCCAATAGCTATGCCTAATTGCTTTAACATTTTCCTGTTCATAATACACCTCTCCCCAAATTAACTTAATTTTAAATTAATTCTAATATTTACCTTGTATTATTAAAACATCCTTGATTTTCATTTAAAGCATAGAATTATACATCTTGTACATTTATAGGAAAACTCTTATTAAAACATTGGTACAAAATATAAAAAAGTGGCATAAAACCTTTCTCAGTTTTATGCCACTTTTTTTCATCTAACACTTTTCTATATATCTTGAAGTGCGTCATAACCTTCTTCGCCCGTACGCACTTTAATGACATTTTCTACACTATATACAAAGATTTTTCCATCTCCAATATGGCCTGTATAAAGCACACGTTTTGCTTCATTAATAACTGTTTCTACTGGTACTTTACATACCACAATATCCACTTGAACTTTTGGAAGTAAATTAATTTCTAAAGGTGTACCACGATAAAGTTCTGTAGAACCTTTTTGCATCCCACAACCTAATACATGATTAACTGTCATACCGGTAATACCAATACGATTCATTGCTTCTTTTAATACTTCAAAATGATTTTCTTTTGTAATAATCCTAATTTGCGTCATCTTCACATCTGAACCTACTGATGAAGTTGCTTTTACTTCTGTTACTGGAATAGCTACTTCTGGGCTTACAACTTTACTACTATCTACTGTTGCTGCCATTTCACCACTACCAATCATTCTACTACCTGTTGTATAGAAATCTGCATAAGCACTTACTAAACCATGCTCTGGTAAATCAAGACCACTAATTTCTTCTTCTGCTGTAACTCTTAAGCCAATTGTATGTTTAATGATTTGGAATACAATTGTCATAGTAATAGCAACCCAAGCCATAACACTTACTACACCAATTACTTGAATACCTAAGAAACTAGCACCATGTCCATAGAAAAGTCCTTCTGATGTTGAGAATAAGCCTGTTAAAATTGTACCTGTTGCACCACACATACCATGAACCCCAACTGCACCAACAGGATCATCTACTTTTAATACTTTTTCTACAAACTCAATTCCAAATACAACTACAAATGCTGCTATAAGACCAATGCAAAATGCGCCAAATGGATCAACTACATCACACCCTGCTGTAATTGCTACTAAACCAGCTAATGAACCATTTAATGTCATAGATACATCAGGCTTGCCATAACGTACCCATGTAATAATCATTGTTGCAAGTGTTGCTACTGCTGCTGCTAAGTTAGTTGTTGTAAAGATTACACCCATTGAAACAAGTGCCTCATCCCCATCTGCACATACTGTTGAACCACCATTAAATCCAAACCAACAGAACCATAAGATAAATACACCTAAAGCACCAAGTGTAATACTATGTCCTGGAATAGCTTTTGGTTTGCCATCTTTTGAGAATTTACCAATTCTAGGTCCTAAGATAATTGCACCAACGAATGCCGCTACACCCCCAACCATATGAACTGCTGTTGAACCAGCAAAATCATGGAAGCCTAGTTGTGCAAGCCAGCCACCACCCCAAATCCAGTGACCAGAGACAGGATAGATTATAGCACTAATAACTGCACTATATATACAATAAGAAATGAACTTTGTTCTCTCTGCCATAGCCCCTGAAACAATCGTTGCTGCTGTTGCACAGAAAACTGTTTGGAATATAAAGAATGCATATTTAGGGACACCTGCTGGTAAAATATCAGCATATTCTCCCATACTAAATAAATCAAAGCCACCTATTAAAGCACTACTACCACCAAACATTAAACCAAAACCTGTTAACCAATAAAGTGGTGTACCAATGGAAAAGTCCATAAGGTTTTTCATAATAATATTTCCGGCATTCTTAGATCTTGTAAAACCTGTTTCTACCATTGCGAAGCCCGCCTGCATAAAGAATACTAAAGCTGCTCCTAATAATACCCATATTGTACTTGCTGCTGAATACATACTTATTCCCCCTTAACTTCTACTTTTATCACATAGATAAACTCTATAAAACAACAAAAAGGCGCTATAGATTAATTTCTTAATCTATAGCGCCTTTGCTATTTTTATCCTGTTGTTTTACTTATCTGTATTCTATCATATACTTTAAGTAATTTCCAGTATTTTTTTAATTTTTCTTTTATTTAACTTTAACCTATTGTGGGATACTTCCACTAATAAGTTCTCCATCATAGAATACTGCAACTTTATCTGCACCTTCATAAGAGAAGTCATTTGATTGATCAAATGCAGACCAGTTATTATTTGCTGTACGTGTACCCATTACTAAAGTGCTTGCACTAGTAAGTTTAGCATCTGTATCAAATGTAAATTCAATGTATTGATTTGCTGTAGCTGTAGCTGTTTCCATATTCTTAACTGTACCTGTTACATTTTCCCCTATACTTACATACCATGGTGCAGTTGTATATTGCATAGCTGCTGCATCAACCCAACAAGTTGTACCTACTTTTGGTTGTTCATTTGTGAAGTAGTAACGAATTGTAAGTTTAGATAAATCGTATTCTTTACCTTCTTTAGCTTTTAATGTGAATTTAGGAGCTATTGCATTTGCAGTTGGAGCTGTTGTATTTTCTACTTGAATATCGATGTTACCTGTTACTGCACCTATTTCTGTTGTATCATCTACAACTACTTTTACAATTTGATCTGAACCTGCACTAAATACAAATGTTAAATTTGTTCTACCTATTTGTAATCCCATTAAG
>USPX01000149.1 GCA_900556665.1 uncultured Eubacteriales bacterium | reverse complement strand
TCCTTCAGCAAGTACACATAGGTAAGCCCCAAGTCTCATTGTTCCACCCATATCTTCTATATCTTTTTGATCTGCCATAATATCAATTACTGGGTATTTAGTTGTTGGTGCAAGTTCACTACTATTTGCCCCTTCTAACCCTAATACATTTCTAGCAAATTCTATTACTGCACATTGCATCCCTAAACAAATTCCAAAGTATGGTACTTTATTTTCTCTAGCATAACGCACTGCTTCGATTTTGCCTTCTACACCACGATCTCCAAATCCACCTGGAACAAGTATCCCTTTAGCGTCTTTTAGAACTTCAGCCACATTTTGCCTTGTTACATCTTCTGAATTAACCCAGTCGATTTCTACTTCCACGCCATGATAAATACCTGCATGATGTAATGACTCTACTATGGAAATATACGCATCGTGTAATTCTACATATTTCCCAACTAAAGCAATCTTAGTTTTCTTTTCTTTATTTCTATCCTTTTCAACCATTGCTTTCCACTCTGTTAAATCTGGTTCAGGACAATCTATATGAAGTTTTCTACATACAATTTTTGCAAGGCCCTCATCTTCTAACATAAGTGGCACTTGATAAAGTGTTTCCGCATCTAAATTTTGTACAACACAATCTTTATCTACATTGCAGAATAATGCCATCTTGTATTTCATTTCTTCCGAAATTGGCTGTTCTGTTCGGCATACAATAATATCCGGTTGGATACCGATAGATAATAATTCTTTTACAGAATGCTGTGTTGGTTTTGTTTTCATCTCACCTGATTTTGCAAGGTAAGGAATAAGTGTAACGTGAATATATAATACGTTTTCGCGACCTACATCTGTTGCCACTTGTCGTATTGCTTCAAGGAATGGTAAGCTTTCGATATCACCTACTGTTCCTCCGATTTCAGTAATAACAATATCTGATGTCTCTCCGGTATTTCCTACGCGGTATACACAGTCTTTAATCATGTTCGTGATATGTGGAATAACTTGAACAGTTGCTCCTAAGTAGTCTCCCTTACGTTCTTTATTTAGAACAGACCAATATATTTTACCAGTAGTCACATTACTATATTTATTAAGTTTTTCATCAATAAATCTTTCATAATGTCCTAAGTCTAAATCTGTTTCGCTACCGTCATTTGTAACGAATACTTCACCATGTTGGTATGGACTCATTGTCCCTGGGTCAATATTGATATATGGATCAAACTTTTGAATGGTAACTTTTTTTCCTCTTGCTTTTAACAGTCTTCCAAGGCACGCTGCTGTGATTCCTTTTCCAAGTCCAGAAACGACTCCTCCTGTAACAAAAATATATTTTGTAGACATATTTTTCACCTCAACCGTTTTTTTTTCACATTATCAACTTTAACATTTTATTATTATACACCAACAGTGTCAAGGAATGTTATACATTGTCCTTAATTTTTACATTCTGTTTAGTTATAAAAGTTTTATACAGATTTTGTTGTTTAATTTTACTTCAAAAAAAGCTTATGTTATTAGTTAATCAACTAATAACATAAGCTTTTTTCATGTTTTATATAGTTATTATTTTAATCCAATTACTTTATAACTTTCTAAACCTTGTACTGCAGATAAGATTGTTTGATACTTATCATTCATTTCTGCAATAATATCATTGATTTGTAGCATATCACTTTCAAGTTTTGATAGATTATCAATATTTTCACTCATTTTGTCTAACTTTATTTCATCTTCATTATTTTGGCTACATGCTACTTCACTTGTAGCTGCTAGTTCTTGTATAAATGCTGTAACCTGATGCATTTCTTTTTCAATAACAGCTGTATTTGCTTTACTATCTTTGATATTTTTATCAACTTCTTCAATTTTTTCTTCAATTTTTTCAATACCAATAGTTGTTGCTTCAACTTCCTCATTAGTTTTAAGTGAAGAATTTTCAAGTTCACTTAAGAACTTTGTCATATTCTCAAGTAATTCTTTTGTGCCATCTGAAAGCTTTCTAATTTCTTCAGCTACTACCGCAAAACCTCTACCTGCTTCACCAGCACGAGCTGCTTCAATAGAAGCATTAAGTGCTAATAAGTTAGTTTGTTCTGCAATAGATGAAATACCTGTAATATTGCTTGCTACATTTTGAGCTGTTTCAATGAAAGTATTAACTTGTTTTTTCATTGATTTAGCTGTTGCATTAATATCTTTAACAGCTGATGTAATCGTTACTAAAAGGTTCTCAATATATGCTGTAGTAGATGTTGATACTTCAACCTTTTTGCTAATACCTTCTAAAGTAGTAAGCATTTGTTGCCCTTTTTCATCAACTTTTTGTTTTGTAACATCAGTTTGATTATTTTTTTCACCCAACTCATTTTTCCAAGCTTCTAATTCAGAGATTTTATCTTTTACTCGCTCAACACTACCATCTACATAGTTTTTGATTGTATCCATATCATTTTGCAAAATTGGCATATCTTGTTTTAACACTTTAATGCCTTCTCTTAATGAGATGAGCTCTTCTACTGTTTCAACCCCTAAAATCGCATTTTTACTAGCTTTAAGTGCTTCTAATAATTCATCCAGTTCACCTGCTGCTAATTGTTTCATATGTTGTAAATCTTTTTTATTACTACCAAACATATTTATCCCCCATTTCTTCATTAAAGTATTTTAACTATGTCTTCTAATTTCTGCCATCACCTTTTGGATGCCACTAATTTTTGTATCTTTTTGCATTGCTTGAATATAATCTTCCTTGTGCATATCTAGCTCCTTTATGTTAGAAACTAAACTATTTGCAGTTAAATCTTCTTCAAACAATACTTTACAATATCCCTTTTGTGCCATTGCTTTCGCATTTAATATCTGGTCACCACGGCTAGCTGCTGCAGATAAAGGAACAAGTAAACTAGGAATGTTAAGTGCTACAATTTCAGCTAAAGCATTAGCTCCTGCACGAGATAGCATTATATCTGTTGCTGCAAATAAATCTGCAAGTTCTGCATTAGCATACTCAAACTGTTTATAACCCTCTACATTTAATTTAGCCTCATCTAAATTTCCTTTACCACATATATGAATAATATTAAAACGTTTTAAAAGTTCAGGAAGTGCTTCACGTAATGCAACGTTAATTTTGTTTGCACCGCTACTTCCTCCCATCATTAATAAAACAGGTTTAATCTGTTTAAATCCACATAATTTATACGCTCTTTCTTTATCCCCTTCAAATAACTCTTTACGAATAGGTGAACCTGTAAGTACACCTTTGTCCCCTACATATTTAAGTGTTTCTTCAAAATTTACACATACAGTTTTTGCCCCACGCATTGCAATCTTATTTGCAAGTCCTGGTGTCATATCTGATTCATGTATAATAACTGGGATACCTAATGTTCTCGCTGCAAGTACAACTGGAACAGTTACAAATCCCCCCTTTGAAAATACTACCTGTGGCTTAATCTTCTTTAATAATCTACAAGCTTCAAAATATCCTTTCATAACTTTAAAAGGATCTTTTAAGTTTTCCTTCGATAAGTACCTACGCAGTTTCCCTGATGATATGCCGTAATAAGGTATGTTTTCTCTTGTAATAAGTTCCTTTTCCATACCATTATAACTACCTATATACTTAATATCCCAGCCTTCTTCTCTTAGACTTGGTATTAATGCAATATTAGGTGTAACATGACCTGCTGTACCGCCACCTGTAAGTACAATTGTTTTCACTATTATAATCCTCCTTATTTTGTAGCGATTTCAATAACTGCTTTCGCTACTCTATCAGCTACTCCTTCAGCAAATGGCTGAGGTAAAATGTTTTCTGGACCTAAATCCTTTTCATCTACCATACCTGCAATTGCTAAAGCAGCTGCAATTTTCATATCTTCTGTAATGGCTGTAGCTCTTGCTTCTAGCGCACCTTTAAAGATACCTGGGAATACAATAACATTATTTACTTGATTTGGGAAGTCAGAGCGTCCTGTACCAACAACAAGTGCCCCTGCTGCTCTTGCAACATCTGGCATAATTTCTGGTACTGGATTTGCCATTGCAAATACGATGGCATCTTTATTCATACTACCAATCATTTCTTCTGAAACAATATTAGGTGCAGAAACTCCTACAAATATATCGGCTCCAACTAGTGCATCCTTTAACTCTCCGCGCATATGTTTCTTATTTGTTACCTTACAAATCTCTTGTTGTGCCCAGTTCATCCATGTTTCACTTTCTTCTAAGATACCAAAACGGTCTACTACTGTTACATCTGTAAAACCATAATATAAAAGTAACTTTGTAATTGCGATACCTGCTGAACCAGCTCCATTAACAACTACTTTAGCTGTTTCCTTATTTTTCTTAGCTACCTTTAATCCATTAATAATACCTGCTAATACAACAATCGCTGTACCGTGTTGGTCATCATGAAATACAGGAATGTCTAACTCTTTCTTAAGTGCTTCTTCTATTTCAAAGCATCTAGGTGCTGAAATATCTTCTAAGTTAATCCCTCCAAATGTAGGTGCAATTTGTTTTACAAACTTAATAATCTCAGCAGTATCTTTAGTATCTATGCAAATAGGCACTGCATTTATACCACCAAATTCTTTAAAAAGTACTGCTTTTCCTTCCATAACAGGCATAGCAGCCTCTGGTCCAATATCACCAAGACCTAATACAGCTGTTCCATCAGAGATGACAGCAACAGTATTGCCTTTCATCGTATATTTATACACATCCTCTTTATTCTCTGCAATCTTTTTACAAGGTTCTGCAACCCCTGGTGTGTATGCTATTGCTAAAGCTTCTCTACTATCTACTTTTGCTTTTGAACTTACTTCTAATTTTCCTTGCCATTCTTCATGCATCTTAAGTGCTGTTTCTTTTAAATCCATGACTAAATCTCCTTTTATTGTGCTGTTTTTTTTTACTTAGTGATATTAATTTGTCCTTAATTTTGCGTATTATTAAGACAATATTCCTTATCTTAATAATACTTTTGATTAAACTTTTAGTCAATAACCCCTCACTTATGATTTTATGTGTTTATTATCTTGTTAATAGGTAATACTTATTAACAAAAGGAAGATATTACACCTACCCAAGTCCCCATGGTGTACATTGCTTTTAATAAGGATATATGTTAAAGTCATTGTGTACAATTAATGAAAGGAGCCCTTACATATGTGTGGTTTTTGTGGCTTTGTAAATACAAATATAGATAATAAGAAATTAATCCTAAACAATATGATGGACACTATTGCGCACCGTGGTCCAGATAGTGCAGGAGAATATATAGATGATCATATCAACATGGGATTTAGACGTCTTAGTTTCCTTGACTTAGAAGCAGGTGCTCAACCTCTTTATAATGAGGATGGTCGTTTCGTCCTTACTTTCAATGGTGAGATTTATAACTTTATGGAGATTAGAGAAAAACTCATCGCAGCAGGTCATATCTTCAAAACTCATACTGATTCGGAGGTTCTTGTACATGGATACGAAGAATA
>USPX01000148.1 GCA_900556665.1 uncultured Eubacteriales bacterium | reverse complement strand
TGTTTTTACTTAGATATTAGAAAATGAAAGTTCTCTTACAGGAGAATCAGAGAGTGTAAATAAGCAAGCTGATGCTATTTATGCAGAAAGTGATATACCATTAGGGGATCAGAAAAATAGGGTGTTTTCAGGCTCACTTGTTACTTATGGGCGTGCTATAGTAGTTGTGACACATACAGGAATGGCAACAGAGATTGGTAAGATTGCTAATTTAATGAATGAGGTAGGTGATAAGCAAACACCTTTACAAAGAAGTTTAGATGAGTTTAGTAAGAAGTTGGCAATTATTATAATTGTTATTTGTTTTATTGTATTTGGGTTAAGCTTATATAGGAAAATGGCGGTAATTGATGCCTTAATGTTTGCTGTGGCGTTAGCAGTAGCTGCCATTCCTGAGGCGCTTAGTTCTATTGTAACGATTGTATTAGCATTAGGTACACAGAATATGGCTAAGAAGAATGCTATTATGAAAGAGCTTAAGGCTGTAGAAAGTTTAGGATGTATATCTGTTATTTGTTCAGATAAGACGGGAACATTAACACAAAATAAAATGACAGTAAAGAAATTGTTTAGAGCTGGGGAAGAAATAAATGATAAAGGGCTTAAGTTAGAAAATAAATTAGATGATTATTTAATGAAGGCTTGTGTATTATGTAATGATTCTATTACAAGAGAAAATGTAAATATGGGTGACCAACAGAGATTGCACTAGTAAATTTAGCTGAGATCTATGGTATTGATGAAGAAGATATGAGAATGCAAATAATAAGAGAGCAGGAGATAGCCTTTGATTCAGATAGAAAGCTTATGAGCACATTACATAAGATTAATGATAAATATATTTTATTTACGAAGGGGGCAACAGATGTTTTATTACAACATGTGACGTACATAGAAAGAGAGGATGGGTTAGGGAAGATTACTAAGGAGGAAATGAGACAAATTACTGAAGCTAATGAAAGGTTTTCTAATAATGGTCTTAGGGTATTAGGATTTGCTTATAAGGAAATAGAAGAAAATAGAGCATTAACTTTAGCAGATGAGTGTGACTATATATTTTTAGGATTAGTAGCTATGATTGACCCACCTAGGGAAGAATCTAAAGAAGCTGTAGGAGATTGTATCAAAGCTGGTATTAGACCTGTAATGATTACTGGAGATCATAAAGTAACTGCATCAAGTATTGCTAGAGAAATTGGAATTTTACAAGAAGGCCAACTGGCTGTAGAAGGTGTGGAATTAGATAAAATGACAAATGACGAACTAGATCAGTGTATTGAAGATATTTCTGTATATGCTAGAGTATCACCAGCACATAAGATTAGGATAGTAGAGGCTTGGCAAAAGAAAGGGCATATAGTGGCTATGACTGGTGATGGCGTAAATGATGCACCTGCCCTGAAGAAAGCGGATATTGGTATAGCAATGGGGATTACAGGAACAGAGGTATCTAAGGATGCTGCCTCGATGATTTTAACAGATGATAATTTTGCAACTATTGTTAAGGCTATTGTAAATGGAAGGAATATATATAGTAATATTAAAAATGCTATTAAGTTTTTATTATCTGGAAACACAGCGGGTATCTTATGTGTATTAGCAACTTCTTTATTAGGACTACCAGTACCTTTTGCAGCAGTACAATTGTTATTTATTAATTTAGTGACAGATAGTTTACCTGCTATTGCTATTGGGATGGAGGAGTGCAGAAATGATTTATTAAAACAAAAGCCTAGAAAAGCAAATGAGAAGCTTTTAAATAGTGAGTTTATGAAAATATTAGGGGTACAAGGTGTTTTACTAACAGTATTTACAATGATGTCTTATTTTGTAGGCTTGCGTAGCGGAGATAGTGGCGTTGCGATGACTATGGCATTTGGTACATTATGTTTAGCAAGACTACTTCATGGATTTAATTGTCGTGGTGAAGGTTCTATATTTAAACTGGGACTATTATCAAATAAAGCCAGTGTATTGGCATTTATAATAGGTGTTTTATTACTTAATATGGTGCTATTTGTACCTGGAATAAGTGAATTTTGTCAGGTAAGTACATTAAGTAAGGAGCAGATAGTTAGTTTATATGGTTTTGCTATATTCCCAACAGTATATATTCAAATCTATAAGATGTTTAGAGAAGTAAGTGCATTATCACAAAAATATAAGCTATGATTAAGTTAAGGCGTATTAAGATATAAGAAATAGTTTCTTATGTTTTAATACGCCTTTTTATAGAGCAGAGATTTTAATTTTTAAATTTCTTATTTCTAAACTTAAAACTTGAATTGAAAATGTGAGATAAATATAGCGTGTAAGTTATTTTTCTTTGAAAGGTGGATCTTGGACATAACCACTTGCTAGTTTTTGCATACCTCTTGGGATGGCATCTTTAGAGTTCTTCCAATCAGCATCTTTGTTACGATAATCATATTTATCAATAAACCAAGAAAGATCTTCTTCTATACGTTTAAGATTAGCTTGTGTAAGTTTGAAGAGTGTATTATAAAATTCAGGTTTATCCTTATCAGATATTTTAGTATGAGAAAGGCGCATAAGGTTACCGAAGTGAGGTAAACAGAAACCTTTACTTTCATTAAATAGCTTTTTAAAGTCTGGAGTAGAGCTATAAAGATAGAAGAAGGTATCCATATAACGCACAAAGTTAGTGTCGATATAGTCACATATGTAACAAGATTTATTTTGAGCATCTACCCAATCACTAATAGAATTATGTTCTGCTGTATCGATTGTTTTAGTCTTTTTAAATTTATCAAAAAAGCTTGCTTTAGAAGGTGTATAAGCCTCAATTTGCTTAGCAAGTTCTTTTTGAAGAGCAATATAGTGAGTATGAAGGATAAGTGCATTACCAAGACGATTACCATAATCATACATTTTTTTATAGTGTTCTTTACAAAATCCCATTTTATCCGTTACAGCGCGAATATCATCTTCCATATAAGCGGCACCTAAAATGAAGGAAATTGCATCTTGTTCAAGTTTTCGTGAGATAAAGCAAAAAGGACATTCATCCTGTGCATTAAAAGCCTCTGTTAGAGGAATAGTATAGATTGTATCTTTCATGATAAACTTCCTTTCAATAGTAATTATATTACTAGCATAGCATAAAGGAGGCAGAATAATCATTAATATTGTTAAATTATTAATAAATAATATATTAGTGTGCAAAATGGTTATTTATTTATAAAATGGAAATAATATCTAAAGAATAATAGTAAAGGGTGTGACAGCATGAAAAATGTGGTGATGCTAGGACATTTGGATCATTTTGACGTGAGACAGATTTTAGAAAGTGGACAAGTATTTCGCTTTGAAAAGATAACAGATCAAAGCTATATGCTTGTTGCAAAGCAAAAAGTAATTAAGTTAGCACAACACGAAGAATCTAGTAGTGTAATGATTTATAATACCAATATTAGTGAGCTAGATGAAGTATGGAGTCACTATTTAGACATTAATACAAATTATGCAGAGATTGCTAACACCTTATCAGCTAAAGATGAGCATATGGCCAAGGCTGTAGCATTTGGACAAGGTATTAGAATACTAAAGCAAGACCCTTGGGAGATGTTAATATCCTTTATTATTTCACAAAATAAAGCTATTCCTCATATTAAAGAATGCATTAAGAATATTAGTAGACAGTTTGGTACACCTATAGAAGATGAAGATTGCAATGGATATTATACTTTTCCAACACCAGAAGAACTTAAAAATGCTACAGAAGAAGATTTAAGAGCTTGTAAAGTAGGCTTTAGAGCACCCTATATTATAGATGCGTGTCATAAAATATTAAATGAAGAAATAGTATTAAATGACCTCTATTTAATGTCTGCTGAAGAAGCTAAAGAAAAACTTATGAGTATAAAAGGTGTAGGGCCTAAGATTGCAGATTGTATTTTGCTATTTGCTTACTCTAAGATGGAACTTTTTCCAACAGACGTCTGGATAAAGCGTGTTATGGAAGGATTATATTTTGAAGGAAGAGAAATGAAGCTAGTGGAGATACAAAAGTTTGCCAAATCCTACTTTGGTAATTTAGCAGGTTATGCGCAACAATATCTCTTCTTTTATGGTAGAGAAAATGCACTTTTTACTGAAAAAATAAAAACAAAAGAAAAAGCATAAAAATAAAAGAAAACAAATGAAAAAATGAGATAAGGCTATTAAATCAACTAAAATAAAATTTGCATTAAAGGTAATAATACCATAATATTATAAATATCAATTAGCACTCTAGTTAAGTGAGTGCTAATAAAAGAAAATATAGGAATTTAGGGAGGTCTTTCTTTATGAACTTAAAACCATTAGGCGATAGAGTTGTTATTCAACATCTTGAGGCAGAAGAAAAAACAAAATCAGGTATTATCTTAACAGGTGCTGCAAAAGAAAAACCACAAGAAGCAGTAGTTGTAGCAGTAGGACCTGGCGGTATGGTAGATGGTCAAAAAGTAGAAATGCAAGTTAAAGTTGGAGATAAAGTAATTTACTCTAAATATGCAGGTACAGAAGTAACATTAGAAAAAGAAGAATATGTTATTGTTAAACAAAGTGATATTTTAGCAATTGTAGAATAATTAGAAGTTAGCTTTTAATAATAGAGTTAGTGAATAAATAAATATAGGGTAAGGACGAAAAATTATCCTAAAAAAATAAATGAGGTTAAACTCGTAAATGGGAGGCTTATAAACATGGCAAAACAAATTCGTTTTGGATTAGAAGCAAGACAATCACTTCAAGCAGGTGTTGATCAATTAGCAAACGCAGTAAAAGTAACATTAGGACCAAAAGGTCGTAACGTTGTTTTAGATAAATCTTTCGGTACACCACTTATCACAAATGATGGTGTTTCAATTGCAAAAGAAATTGAACTTGAAGATCCATTTGAAAATATTGGAGCGCAATTAGTTAAAGAAGTTGCTACTAAAACAAATGACGTAGCTGGTGATGGTACAACTACAGCTACAGTTTTAGCTCAAGCAATGATTACAGAAGGTCTTAAAAATATTGCAGCTGGTGCTAACCCAATTATCGTTCGTCGTGGTATGAAAGCTGCTACAGATGCTGCTGTAGAATCAATCAAATCTATGAGCCAAACAGTAAATAGCAAAAACCACATTGCTAGAGTTGCTGCTATTTCAGCTGGTGATGATGAAGTTGGTAACTTAATCGCTGATGCTATGGAAAAAGTATCAAATGATGGTGTTATTACAGTAGAAGAATCAAAAACAATGACTACAGAATTAGATGTAGTAGAAGGTATGCAATTTGACCGTGGATACTTATCAGCATACATGGTAACAGATACAGAAAAAATGGAAGCTGTATTTGAAAACCCATATATCTTAATTACAGATAAAAAAATCACAAACATCCAAGAAATCTTACCAGTACTTGAACAAATCGTTCAAACAGGTTCTAAACTTCTTATCATTGCAGAAGATGTAGAAGGCGAAGCTCTTGCAACACTCGTTGTAAATAAAATTCGTGGAACATTTAA
>USPX01000147.1 GCA_900556665.1 uncultured Eubacteriales bacterium | reverse complement strand
CAAATGATGGTGAAAAACAAGCCTTTTTGCCAATTAAAAAATTTAGCAAATATAGGTAACTTTTTGTCTAGTTTTTTTAATTTTTACGCATTATTTTCTGCTTGTCTTAAAATCTTTTTCACGTTTTTTTCAAACTTAATACGTGGAATCATAATTAAGTGATTACATGCAATACAACGTAATTTAAAATCTGCACCCACACGTAGAATTTCCCACTCATTTGTACCGCATGGATGTGGTTTTTTCATTTGTACAACATCTCCGACTTGATAATTCATGCGTGCCTCCTTTTCTTTATAACCATTTTTGATAATGATTATACACTTTTTAATGACTTTTATTATACTTTTCCTTAGTTTTTTTGTCTAATATTAAACTCAAAAAAGACTACCTTTTTTAGATAGTCTTTCTCGTTAATAAATTATTATTTGTGTTGCAGGTATTTATGCTTTATTAAACATTTTCATTTTATAGACAATGCTATTTTCATAAAAGAAAGTAAACCATAAATAGTTGATAAAGAATAAACACCACATATAGTTTTCTGTACTAAAACCTTTTAATCCAATTAAAGATAATAAACCTAAAAACCCATAATACTTATATTTATCATATCCCATGTTCCTGCCCCCTTCATAAAATTTATTAACACTATTTTATGTTATTTTAAATACTTTTTCAATTTATTATCTTGTATTCAAAATTTTACATCTAGTATTCAAGTGTATATCTTATATTGGTTAGATTTTAACTTATACTGATGTTCAGGTCTCCCTACATTACCACGAGTTAAATTAACCTCTATTTGTTCTGTTTCCTCTAAATAATCCATATACTTTTTAATTGTTACGTTACTAATTTGTATCGCCTTAGCTAACTCTCTTAAAGTCCATACCTTTTCAGGCTCTTTCTTTAAAAATGTAATAATCTTATCTAATGTTCGTTTATTCTTTCCTTTTGGCAATTCTACATTAAAATCATATTTCTCTTCCATCTGATCAATGTCTACTTGCTCAATTGCATCTTTATTATTTAACCACTGTCTTCTTTTTAAGTGCTTTTCTATAGCTTCTTGGAAACGTTCAAATTCAAATGGCTTTATTAAATAATCAATCACCCCATAAGCATAAGCTTTCTCCACCTCATTTTGACTATTGGCTGCTGTAATCATAATAACGTCACCGAAATAGCCCTTATTTCTAAGCTCCTTTAAAATATCCATCCCTTTTTTCTGTGGTAAATATTCATCTAACAGGATTAAATCTATTTTTTCGTTTTCTATATATTTAAAAACTTCTTCTTCTGTCATTACAGGACCGTAAATCATCATATTCCCTATCTGCTCTAAATACTTTTTATTAATTAATCCTACCATTGGATCATCTTCTACAATTACTACCTTACTCATTTCTATACTGCTCCTTTAGGAAGTGTGACTTCAAATAATTTTTCTCCCTCTTCTTCTATTAGCTTAATCTCACCATTATATAGCGCTACACGATTTTTTACTAAGTATAATCCTGTACCCCTTCCTTCGCCTTTAGACGATGTACCTAATTCAAATAGACTTTCTTTTATCTCCAATGGAATCTGCTGACCATAATCACTTACTTCAATAATAATTCTTTCTTCATCTTCTTGTAAGTTTACTATCACATCTTTATCTTGTACTTGGGCATTGCTGCATGCTTCAAGTGCATTTTCAATGAGATTACCTATGATTGTAATTAAATCATGGGAATCTATATAACCATGTGTACGTTCAAGATGAGATTCTTCTGTCACAATTAATCTAGCTTGTCTTTCCTTAGCCATAATACATCTACTTAATAAAAGCGCTCTTACATAATAATCTTGTACATGGCTAAATTGATTTTCTTCCTCTGCCTTCGTCTCTTGTATTTGTTTGATGTATTTCTTAGCTTCTTCACATTCTCCTATTTGTAATAGTCCTAATATCACATGTAGATTATTTTTAAATTCGTGTACAGTGGCTCTTAAATTTTTATTAATCTCTTCAACTCCAGTAATTTCTTTAGCAACGCGATTAATCTCTTGCTGATCTAAAATTGTAATAACAGCACCCAAATACATTTGTTGCCTTATAATAGGTTGTATACTTACAAATAACTTCTTCGAATGAATACAATACTCTTGCATTCTAATAAATCGTTTTTCTTGCAAATTGAATCTTAATTTTTCAAGCAGTTCTTCTTGTTTAATTTCTTCTAATAACTTTTCGGCCCTTTCATTGGTTTCACTAATTTGATTATTAGCATCTAAAGCAATAATACCTTCTTCTACACTATTTAAGATAATTTCTTTTTGGGTATATAACCTACTAATCTCTTCAGGCTCCATATTTAATATAGCTTTCTTTATGCGATATGCAAAATACTTGGAGCATGCTGTAGTAAATATAAAAGATATTATAAACAAACCGATATAACGCATTTTTGTCACTATATTTATTTCATAAATATCTTTATAATATTTTCCCACCATTACATAACCTATTTGCTTGCCGTCCTTTTTAATAGGTTCAAACCATCTTAAAGTTTTACCTTGAGACCCCTCCATAACAGAATAATAACTCATGCCATGTGCTATTACATTTTTTACATCGGCCCCTTGGAATTTTTCTCCAATTTGACTTATATCCACATGAGAATACTTTGTCCCTTCCATATCTCCTATTACGATTATATCTACATCCTCTAAATTTTGAATAAGTCCTTGCGTATAATACTGCAGTGCTAAGTCATTTTGCTGTTTACTAAGCTTATCCTGTACGAGTAGAGATTGTCTCACATTAACTCCTGTTGCTCTTAGATTCTCTCTAATACGTTCATCTACATTCCCTAGTTGTTCCTGCACAAAAATCATATATGAGAATATCAAAGGCACTAAAGTAATACATATAGCAGATAAAATAATTTTCATTTCAAAACTAAGTTTTTTCTTATTCATAATATATCCTCTATAAAATATAAAAAAGCATCATAATACTATGATACTTTTTTTGTGTTAAATTATTTAACTTATTTATGCAATAGTGTTGCTACATTCACCTGTTTCAAGGTATGATTTCATATTCTCAAGAGAGATTTCAATCATATTTGTTAACGCTTCATCTGTGTATGAACCCATGTGTGGTGTTACTAATACTTTTGGATAAAGGTCAACTAATTTTTGGAATGATGGATTTTCGATAGTCTCTTCTGATAAATCTTTGAAGAAGATTTGAGATTCTCCTTCAAGTACATCTGTACCGAATCCACCTAATTTGCCACTTTCAATTCCTCTAATAATAGCATCAATGTCTTGTAATTCACCACGTGCTGTATTAATAAGGATTGCATCTTGTTTCATTTTTGCAATGAACTCATCATTAATGATATGGTAGTTTTGATCTTTGAAGTATGGCATGTGAACAGAAATAATATCTGCCTCTGCAACTACTTCATCAAAGCTTTTAAATGTTACAACTTCCTTAGCTGCATCACTTTGGAATACATCATAACCAATTACATTTGCGCCAAGACCTTTGAATAATTTAGCTGTTGTTAAACCGATACGGCCTGTTCCAAGAATACCTACTGTACAGTTTCTAATTTCACGACTAAACATGAAACCATCTACAACAAAGTTTTTGTTACTTGTACGATTTACTGTATATGCTGTATGTCTAAGTAACATCATTGCAAGTGATACTGCAAGCTCACTAATTGCGTTTGGAGAGTATCCTGGTACACGTGCTGCTTTTAATCCTAAATCTTTAACAGCTTCTAAATCAACATGGTCAAATCCAACTGTTCTTGTTAAAACATATTGTAAACCATTTGCTTTTAAAAGTTCTAAGTTTCTACGGTCAGCTTTACAGTTACCTCTTACCATAATAGCTTCTGCGCCCATAGCTTTTTCTACGTTCTCATGTGTTAAACCTGATGTTACAAGTTCTAAATCAAAACCGAATTTTTCATTTATTTCAATAAAGTAAGGTACCTCTGTAGGTCTTACGCCAAAACATACAATTTTAATCATTTTTAAGTTCATCTTTCTAGTCTTTTAATTATTATCTCATGTATTAAATTTTATTTAATGGTTAACTTAATAATAAGGGGGATTGTTCCCCCTTGTCACTAAGCAAAAATACCCATATTTTTAAGTAGTTCTAAAACAACGATCCAGAATGGTGTTGCCATTACTGCTACTACCGTTGAAAGTAGTGAACAGTTTGATGTGAATAATGCTTCACGATCAAAGCTAATTGCATATGCAGCTGCTACTGTAGCAGTTGGTGCTGCCATCATAATAACTGTTGTTGCCATAGCGTCATGTGAAACTGGTAAAATATTCATTACTGTAAGTGCTACTAAGAACACGATGTTGATCATTGGTACTGCAATTACTTTAATAACACTATAAATCCAAGCGTCTTTTTGTACTACAGCTGTTTTAAATGGTACTTCAGCAAGTGTTGCACCAATTGAAAGCCATGCAAGTGGTGATGCTAAACTTTGTAAGTAAGTAAGTGGTTTGTATAACCATGGTAATGTTTCGTCAATACGAAGGAATCCATAGCTTTTAGCCTCTTCCCCTACCCCCACGATAACTTGTGGTAAGTGATCTTGTATTATCCAAATAAATAATCCTAAAAATGTTGCAATAATAATTGGGTTTAAGAAAATTTCTTTCATATTCTTTTTCATGTTTTCTTTGTCCATTTTTGCCCCTGACATTTTAATGAACGCATAAGAATATAAGAATACACGGTATGGAATATTGAAGATATTTGCATACATAGCTCCTGTTGAACCATATACAGCTTTTACGATAGGTGTTCCGAAGAATGTTGTTGAACCGAAAATAGTAAGTACACGGTAAACATCTTGTTTGTCACCTTTTACTTTAGCAAACATAATTTTTGTAATAGGAATTAAAATGATATATAATGCAAATCCCCATACAAGAATACTCATACTTTGATGTAATTCTTCCATTTTTAAATCCTTCATAAATGAAGTGAAGGCTAATGCTGGAAGAGCTACTGTTAATACAACTTTTGTAAGCATTTTAGCTGCACTGCTACTTAAGATTTCTTTTTTTCTAAGACCGAAACCTAATAAGATGATTGCCATAGAAGAAAAGATTGCACCTAATAATGCATTATCTGTTAATGTCTTTTTAATTAATTCAAACATTGCTGTCTCTCCTTGATTGTCATTTTTTTAACAAATATGTTTATTAACTCTTCATGTCTTAATTCTACTTTCTTTTGCTTATAAGCTCAATTTGTTGAAGTTCTTAAACAATTATTTAAGTTATTTAAGTTATTTTTTTAACAATCTCTATTCATTTAGGCTTATATCTATATCACAAAGCGTTACTCCTCTTTCAGTCTCTTTAGTTATCGTAACACTTTACTTTAATTATCTCTTCCTTTATGAAGGACCTTAACTTCTAATCTACTCAAATCTAATTTTTTTTAGATAACAAATCAATACCACCAGTTGAACTGGTGGTTTGCACAGCCCTAG
>USPX01000146.1 GCA_900556665.1 uncultured Eubacteriales bacterium | reverse complement strand
GCAAGATGTGTATTTATTCTATGGTAACATTAAGCAAAACATTGCATATGGTAATCCAAATGCAACGGATGAAGAGATTATTGAGGCAGCTAAAAAGGCCAATATTCATGATTTTATTATGAGTCTTCCAGAAGGTTATGAGACTTATGTTGGCGAACGTGGTGTGAGACTTTCAGGTGGTCAAAAGCAAAGAATCTCTATTGCAAGGGTATTTCTTAAAAACCCACCTATTTTGATCTTAGATGAAGCCACATCAGCCTTAGATAATGAAAGTGAAAGATATATTCAAGGTTCACTTGATGAACTGGCTAAAAATAGAACAACACTTGTGATTGCCCATAGATTAAGTACGATTCGTAATGCAGATGAAATTTTAGTTTTAACACCAGATGGTATTGCGGAACGTGGTAGTCACGAAGAACTTATGGAAATTGATAATGTTTATGCAAAACTTTATAATATGCAATTTGCATAAAGGAGTTTATATAATATGATTTGCAGATATAGTTTGCATAGAATATAGAGTGGCATAATAAAAAGAGGTGACTTTGAAATAAGGTCACCTCTTTTTGTAATATGTGCTTAATGGAATCTGGATTTTTTTAAGCGTTTAATAATAAATATGATTATAATAATAACTAAAAGTATTAGGAACAAATGAAATCTACCATAAGAGCTTATATAAGGTGTAGCATACATAGTAGTATTCGGATAGTAGGTTGAGTTTTTAGCTAAAAGCGTACGTCTTAAGAGTGAGTTATATGAAGGATAATAATAAGGGGAATAATAATCAAAGTCTGATTTATTAGGTGTAATAGTTTGATGAGATTGATTATTATAAGTACGCTTATTGTGTGAATTGCTAAAAATACTATCGGGATAGGTGTAATAAGAATCTGATGAATAATTACTATCATAATCCTCTTTAGAATCATTAGTTACATTAGATGTAGTATGTGAAGTTGCAGAATTAGCCTTACTACTATTAGAAGGATTTGAAGCTATAGATTTAAAAGTGTTATCCTTAGTAGAGGTAGTATTGTTTGTAGTATTTGAAAAGGCATTAGAAGTAGCAGAGCTAGTGGAATTATGAGAAGGATTACTTGCGCTGTTAGTAGAATTTTGAGTGGTTTTGTCTGTACTACTAGTAGTAGTGGAAGTATGATTAGATGTGGTGCTACTCGTAGAATTAGAAGAAGTACTAGAAGTAGAGGTATGATTAGAACTAGAAGATGAGTTTGATTTTGAAGATTTGTGGGAGCTAGAAGATTTTCGTGCAGAGCTAACATGACGACTACTACTTCTAGAGTGAGAGCGTCTTTTTGCAAGAGTAGTTGTAGATAAAGCAAAAAAAGTTAAACCAAATGTTGCCATTTGCCTGTTCATAAATTTGTAAAGCCTCCTTGAGATATCTATTATTATAATAATAATGGGTATTATACAAGGGTATAGTAAAAAAATCCATAGCAAAAAATGGTTTTTTATTATAGTGACTCTGATTTTATAGAAATCAAAATAACATAAAGGATAAGGAGATAAAAATGGAATTATTAAAACAAGGTGACAAAGTTGCATTAGTAGCCTGTTCAAATGGATTAAGTAAGCAAAGTAAAGAGGTAGTAGAACGTTTAATCAATGAATTAAGCTTTATGGGGCTTGAAGTTGTTTGGAGCCCATATTTATATGCAGTAGAGGATGTGTTTAGTGCCTCAGCTAAGGAAAAGGCTAAAGTACTTATGGATTTTTATAAAGATCAAAGTGTAAAGGCTATCTTTGATATTTCAGGAGGAGACCTGGCTAATGAAGTATTAAGTTACTTAGATTATGAATTTATTAAAAGTACGAATAAGATGTTTTTTGGCTATAGTGATTTAACAACCATTGTAAATGGTATTTATGCTAAGACAGGCAATAAGTCCGGATTATATCAGGTTCGTAATATTGTAAGAGAAGAAGGTGTACATCAAAGAGAATGGGTGAAGCAAACTTTATTTGAAGGGGAAAAAGACTTAGTAGATTTTGAGTATGAATTTATTCAAGGGGATACTTTAGAAGGTGAAGTAATAGGAGGGAATATCCGATGTTTCTTAAAGCTGGCTGGAACGCCTTATATGCCAGACTTTACAGATAAGATTCTTTTATTAGAAGCTATGGGTGGTGGTCCTGCGCAAATAAACACTTTCTTAAACCAATACGCACAGTTAGGCGCCTTTGAGAAGATAAGAGGAATTATATTGGGTACCTTTTCAAGTATGGAAAAGGAAGGATACACCCCAGATGTAGTAACTTTATTAAAACGTATTTTAGAGGAATCAGATTTGAAAGGGGTACGAAATTTACCAATTGTTAAAACCAAAGAAGTGGGGCATGGCGCAAATTCTAAAATGGTTATTATTGGACAAAAAGTGAATCTTAACAAAAACTAATGTTATTCTCAGAGAATTTTAATGTTCACATGCTAAAGTTTAAACATACTAATAGTATTAATAAATATTATATAAGACATAATAAGCATATAACAACACAAGGAGATTATAATATGAAAGCAAGAAATTTAATTGTAACATTAGCATGTTTGGGACTAAGTGTAGGAAGTGTGTTTGCAGCAGGCACAAAATATATTTCATTAGAAAAAGCTAAAGAAATTGCTAAGTCAAAAGTAGTAGGCGCAACAATTGAAAGTATCGAATTTGAACATGAATTAGGACGTGCAATCTATGATATTGATTTAATCCTGAATCAATATGAATATGATTTAAAACTAGATGCTATAACAGGTAGTGGTATCTCTATTAGGAAGGAATTACGTGACAAATTTGCAGGGGATTTAACTAATAAAGGAGGCAATGCAGTAAATAATGTTGTGAATAATACAGCCAATACTGTAGGGAATAAAGTAGCTATTTCAATGGAACAAGCTAAACAAATTGCTTTAAAACAAGTACAAGGGGCAACTGTTACTGATGCTGAATTTGATAGAACTGGTAATGTTTACGAAATCGAACTTAGAAAAGGCTATGTTAAATATGATATAGAGGTTTCAGCAAGTACTGGTGCAGTTATCAAAGTTGAAATTGACGACTAATTAAAAGTCCTTGATATAACGTAAATCTCATGCTTAATTATATAAATCCTGCCTAAATAATGTTAAATAAGGACAAAATATGATATAGTAGTGAGATAAGAGTTAAAAACAAGGAGCGACAATATGCAAAGAGTAGCAACACCAGAAGGTACTAAAGCATTACTTAATAAGTATGGCTTTTCGTTTCAAAAGAAATTTGGACAAAACTTCTTAATAGATCCAAGAGTACTTGATAAAATCATTGATGCAGCACAAATTACAAAAGAAGACTGCGTTATTGAAATCGGACCAGGGATTGGGAGTGTCACACAAGCTTTACTTGAAAATGCAGGTAAAGTTATTTCAATTGAGATTGATGATAAATTAATTCCAATATTAACGCAGGAGTATGGACACAATGAACACTTTAAACTTATTCATAAAGACGTTTTAAAAGTTGACCTTAAAAAGCTTATTGCTGAGGAGTCACCAAATCGTCCAATTAAAGTTGTAGCTAACTTACCATACTACATTACAACACCTATTGTAATGACACTTTTAGAAAATGATTTACCAATCGAAAGTATCACAGTTATGGTTCAAAAAGAGGTAGCAGACCGTCTTGCCTCTAAACCAGGTAGCAAACAATATGGCGCAATTACTGTATCAGTTAATTACTTTGCAGATCCATATTTAGTAGCTAATGTACCAAGAAACTGTTTCATGCCTAGACCAAACGTAGATTCAGCAGTTATTAAGTTAACTATAAATCAAAATCCAGTGGTTAAAGCAAATAATACAAAACAAATGTTTAATATTATTAAAGCTGCATTCTTACTTAGAAGAAAAACACTTTTAAATACACTTGCAGCACATGCTAATTTAGGACTTAGCAAAGAAGAACTTAAAACACTTCTTGATGAGAGTGGAATTGGCGCACAAACTCGTGGTGAAACTTTAAGCCTTGAAGATTTTGCAAGACTTTCAGATTACATTGATGAGCACAGAAGTGATAAATAAGATAATAAATAGTATTTAAAATTACCCTTGAATTACAGTAGTCTAATGATGATTTTTATGTAATTCAAGGGTTTTAATGTTTTTAACACAATAAAATATCAAGAAAAGCTATAAGGTGGATAAATATAAGTAGAGAGGGGAAAATAATCCTACTAAACGATATTGACAAAAATAAAATTGAAAACTATAATAAATACAATTTAAAATAATTAAAAAATATTAAAATTATATCCAGAAAGGAGTATATGAAATGGAACGTATATCTAACTTAATGAGTGTTGCAGCAAAATTTAATACTTTCTTTTTTAGCTGGGGCTTTTTCTTTTTTAGCGCTGGTTCTTTTTGCTGTAAACAAAATAAGTTAAAGCCAAGTGGCATATACGTCTAAATCATATCTCTTATCCACTAAGATATAAGGCCTTATGCCTAGCTGGCATAAGGCCTTTTTATTTTACAAATTTAGTAGATGAGGTAAGTAAGTGATAGTAAGTAGAGGTATAGGATAAAAACAAAGAGGTGATAGAAAGATGGAAGAACCACAATATTTAGGTGTTCAAAAGCAATGTTAGAAAAAATAGAGGAAGGGTTAAATACATATTTTAAACCACTTCCAGTAGTAGGATACCAAGGTGTTCCTGGAGCTTATGGAGAACAGGCAACTATCAATTATTTCCAGGGAAAATGGTCGAAATGTGTAGCTCATGAAGAATTTAGAGATGTTTTTGAGGCACTTGAAGCAGGGGAAATAGATTATGGTGTGATTCCGATCGAAAATTCTAGTGCAGGTGAGGTGTTAGATACATACGATCTCATTAACAAACACAATTTATATATTGTAGGAGAAGAAGTCGTAAAGATACAACATAATCTTTTAGGTATAAAAGGTGCGAAACTAGAAGACATTAAAGAAGTGTACTCTCATAAACAAGCTATTTCTCAATGTAAACCTTTCATCAGAGAGTGTGGACATATAGAAGCCATTCCTTATCTTAATACAGCAGCAGCTTGTGAATATATTGCTAGGTTAAAAGATGTAACCAAAGCGGCTATTGGAAGTAAGCGTGCAGGAGAGCTTTATGGACTTGAGCCTATTGCCACTAATATTCAATTCAATAAATATAACAGTACAAGATTCATTATACTTGCTAGAAAAATGCATATCCAAGATAACTGTGATAAAATCAGCATTTGCTTTACAACAGCTCATAATAGTGGAGCCCTATATAACATTCTCGGACACTTTGCTTACAATGGACTTAACCTCTTAAAGATTCAATCACGTCCGCTTTTAGAAAGACAATGGGAGTATTATTTCTTTGTAGATATTGAAGGAAACTTACAAGAAGCCAATGTGCTCATTGCCCTCAGCCGTGTAGAAGAACAAACAAGATATTTTAAAATACTTGGTAACTATCAGAAATATATAGATAAACCATTTAATAAATATAATTATGCTGTACTATCCTAGGAAATA
>USPX01000145.1 GCA_900556665.1 uncultured Eubacteriales bacterium | reverse complement strand
AGACATTGCCGCAAATTTTTTGGCAACTTCCAAAATGACTTCTTTGGAATTTTCCATCGCAATTTCTTGATTTTTCTTAGCTTCTTCTTCCGTTTTAGCTGGTGGCACGATAACCTGTTCACCTATTAACTCATTGTTTGGCCAATTAGCTGGCATGGCAACATTATTTTTATCAGCCACTTGAAGTGCTGCTAAAGCTCTTATGATTTCTTGGATATTACGTCCTAATTCTGCTGGATAATATAAAATCATACGCACTGTGCCTTTTGGGTCTACAATGAATACTGCACGTACTGTCTGGGTATTGTTGGTACTATGTACCATACCAAGTTTTTTAGCAGTTTCACCCATAGCATCTGCAATGATTGGGAATGGAATGGCATCACATAGATTTTCCTTCATCCACTGTGTCCATTTCATATGGGGTTGCACTTGATCTACAGATAAGCCTAAAAGCTCTGCCCCTAACTGTTTAAAGTTATCATAGTTATTCGCAAAGGAAACAAACTCTGTGGTACAAACTGGTGTGAAGTCTCCTGGATGACTAAATAATACAAGCCATTTACCTAAATAATCATCTGGCAGCTTTCTTTTACCCATTGTGGTATGCACTGCCATATCAGGCATTTTATCACCGATCATAATAGGCTTTTCACACCCCTTATCCTTCATCTTATGCATATACATCATCTTATCATCTTTATCCATCATCTTATCATCTTTACACATCATCTTATCATCTTTACACATCATCTTATCGTCTTTATCCTTCATTTCTTCTGACATGCATTTATTAGGCTTTTTATACTCATAAGGTTTATCACATTTATTAGACCATTTTTTATTGCCTTTATCATCATCAGCTTTATCACATTTTTCCTGCTTCTTATCTTGCTTTTTATGCATCATCTCATCATCAGAATCCCAATACTCTTGCATACTTTTAATACTATGCATCATATTTGTGTTTTTAACATCGTTAGGCTGCATTCTTTATCACATCCTCATACTGCTTCATCATTAGGATATATATGATAAGTGCAGCTTTTCCTATACGTGTTTTAGGCTTTTAAATTCTATTGCTTTTTTAATCCCCTTTGATATTTACTAATCATATGAATGGCAATGCTACGGGGAATTTTTATAAAAGCTTTATTACGTGTGCCTGGTACAATCACTCTTTTTCCCTTCATAAGGCCTTTAAAAGCTGCTTGTGCCATAAATTCAGGTGACATAGCAATAGATGCATCTTCTTTACCTGCATTTTTAGCAAAATTTGTTTTAGTTGCACCTGGGCAAAGCGCTGATACTGAGATGCCATAAGGCTTTAATTCAATCCATAAAGCTTCTGAAAAAGATAATACATATGCTTTTGTTGCATAATATACGGCTGTATAAGGCCCTGGGTGATAAGAACCTGTTGACGCGACATTAAGTATTTTACCACTTCTTCTTTTTTGCATGTCTCGTGCAAAATATTTTGTGAGTAATGTTAAGCTTGCCATATTAAGCTGCATCACACTTAAATCTTTTTCTTTTTCTATCTCTAAGAATTCTCCTACATAACCTGCTCCTGCATTATTGACTAAAATCTCAACTTCTTTACCTAATGCTTTTACTGCTTGATATAGCTGATCCGCACCACTTACACTACTTAAATCCACCTCACATACATCCACTTTCACCTTATAACTGGCTTCTAATTCTCGTTTTAAAATATCCATTTTTTCTTTACTTCTAGCCGCTATAATAAGGTCATAACCATGACGGGCAAAAACTTTGGCAAGTTCTAAACCAATGCCACTAGATGCACCTGTTATTAAAACACTCATTTTCTTCCTCCACTTCTAAAAATCACTATAATAATTTATCTGCTTAAGTCTATGGCCTTATTATAACTTATTATAGATATTCTTAGAATAAGTGTAGAAAAATCCCTGAAAGGAGTCTTATATGATGAACTGGTTAAATAATCTCGGTAATAAATTTCGCATTTTTATGCAAGGGCGTTATGGCAGTGACCAATTAAATCTTGCACTACTTATCGTTTCAATTGTATTATCTTTCTTTGTACCATTTATACGTGTACCTTTTGTAGGATTAATTTCTTATATCCCACTTATCTTTTGTATTTATCGTATGTTTTCTAAAAACATTTCAAAGCGCTATGAAGAAAATCGTAAATTCATGAATTTCTGGCATCCTATTTGGCAAAAGATTTTAAGACTCAAAAATAAAGGCAGTAAAAAGGTTGCACGCCTTAAAGATAAAGACCATAAATATTACACTTGTCCTAATTGCAAAAAGACACTTCGTGTCCCTAAAGGACGTGGTAAAATCCGTATTACTTGCCCAAAATGCCATCAAGAATTTTCTAAACGTACTTAAGATATAACATCATGCGCATTTTTATTTAATTATTTTTAATTCTCATATATAATTTAATTACATTTAAAATCACTCAAAAAGCCAACTGGTCTTTTTGATTACTAAAACCAAACCCGTAGTAATCAAATGATCAGTCTTTTTTTATACTTAGATTTCATATTTAAGCTTTTCTTATTTAAGGAGGTTTTATCATGCATTTCAAAAAATTATTATGCAGTCTACTTGCTGCTACACTTATGACACCTGCTTTACTGGCTCAACCTATTACTCTTAGTTTGCAAGGTAATCAGCTCACCCTTAAGGAGTCGCCTATTCTCATAAACGACACCGTTTATTTACCATTACGTAGTTTTTCAGAAGCTCTTGGTTATAGTGCTCATTATGATAAAGCTCATGGACAAGTCACCATTAGCAATGAGTCTCAGGCACTTTTAACCCTTCCGATCACCCCAGATGCCCATGCAACTGGGGTACTTATTCAAAAAGGCCAAGCTTACTTACCACTTCGCCTTGTTTCTAATGCCTTAGGTTACAATGTAACCTGGGACCATCAGAGACAAACTATTACGCTTACCAAGGCTGTCCCTCAAAAGAATGGGGTGAGACAAATTGCCTTAGAAGTAGCTGCTTATATTAAAAACAAAGACTATGCCCCTATTACAGCCTTATTTGATGACACACTAAAAGCAAGTCTTAGTGCAGATGATATAGCCAAATCCTTTGCACAGCTTGAAAGTGTATTAGGCCCTATTCAGTCTTATAGCTTTCTCACAAGTGGTCACTTTGATGATTATGAAGAAGCTGATATTGTCCTTCAATATGCCCAAACTACAATTGGCCTTGGCATTGTTATAAATGAAAAAGGTGAAATTAGCGGCTTCCACACCAATCAATATACACCTGAAATCAGCTTACCAGCTGGGGCTGTAGAAAGAGAATTTACCTTTAGCAGTGATGAGGCTTATCCTCTAACAGGTACTTTAACTTTACCAAGTAATAAAGGTACTTATCCAGTTGTCATTTTAGTTCATGGCTCTGGCCCTTTAGATAAAGATGAAACCGTTTATAATACTAAGTTCTTTAGAGATCTTGCTTATGGTCTTGCCAAAGAGGGCATTGCAACTTTCCGTTATGACAAACGTACATATACTTATAGCGAAGAACTTGCAAATAGCACAACGCTGACTTTAAATGAAGAAGTCACAGATGATGCCCTTGCCGCTGCCCTCTTAATGCAAGATATGAAAGGGGTTAATAACAACCAAATTTATTTATTTGGACATAGTTTAGGGGGACTTCTTATTCCTATGCTAAATGAAAAGCTTAATCAAGATAATACACCTTCTGTAGCAGGTTATATTATGGCCAGTGCCCCTGCTAGACCCTTACCAGATGTTATCCTTGATCAATATAAATACATTATTTCTATTGATCACACCCTCTCTGCTGCTGAAAAAGATGATTATCTATCAGAAGTCAATTACTTTGTAGAAGCTGCCAAAAATGTTACACCAAGTAGTGCTGGGAATACTTTAGGCCTTGCAGGCTTTAATGATTTATTCTGGGCAGCTCTTAATAACTATGATCAGCAAGCTGAAGCCTTAAAAATCACTGTTCCAACTTTAATTACACAAGGTGAACGTGATTATCAAGTTACTATGGAAGACTTTAAACTTTGGCAATCTGTTTTAAAGGACAAGGATAACTTTACCCTTAAATCTTACCCTTCTCTTAATCACCTTTATGTGACTGGTTCTAAGCCAAGTATTCCAGATGAATATATGTTTGATAGCTTTGCAGATGAAAATTATATTAAGGATTTAGCAGCTTGGATTAAGGCGCAAAATAAATAAAGATTAGGCTCATAGATTGTAATCTATCAATAAAATAAGAAGGTGTCGCAAAATTATTATTAACCTTGCGACACCCTCTTATTTTATATCTCATTTTCCTGTACTTGGAGAATAGATTCTCTTTTTATATTAAATATTTTTTATGTATTATCTACCAATCATAACAGAAGTTGCTTTTACAACTGCAATTGCTTCTTTGCCTACTTCAAGCCCTAAATCTTTAACGGCTGCAATTGAAATAGTTGCTGTTACTTTATTACCGCCTACTACTTCCATAGCTACTATAGCATTTACTGCGCCTATTTCGATAGCTGTAATTTTACCTTTTAATTGATTTCTTGCACTTAAGCGTAAATCCCCTAAACCAATCATTACATCTGTAGCTTTTACAACAGCATAAGCTTCGCAGCCTTCAGTAAGTTCTAAATCATCTACTGCATGTAAAGAAATTGTGCTTGTCATTTTTGTGCCACATACATCAAGTGTAACAATGGCATTTACTGCACCTCTTTCAATAGATACGATTTGTCCTTTTAATTGATTTCTTGCACTAAGTTTCATATTATGCCTCCTTATTATATTTTCCAATTTATATTTTATTTTATATATTTTTATTTTTCAAATAAAATTTTATTGCTATTTGTAAAAGAGAAGACTCTAAAATATAAAAACCTCTTATAATGAGTAGTTTAATTAAACTAACTACTCACTATAAGAGGTTTAATCTTTAATTTAATAAATCCATTAATTCTTGTTCTGATAAGCCTGTTAATGTATTTTCAGCTTGTCCACTCATTACCTGTTCAATGAGTTCTTTTTTCTCTTCTTGAAGGGCTATGACACGTTCTTCTATAGTACCTTCTGCAATAAGTTTAATAACTGTTACAACTTCTTTTTGTCCCATACGGTGGGCTCTATCACTTGCCTGATTTTCTACTGCTGGATTCCACCATGGATCAAAATGAATTACAATATCTGCTGAAGTTAAGTTAAGTCCTGTTCCCCCAGCTTTTAAACTTATTAAAAATACTGAGTTTTCACCTTCATTAAATTCATTAACCATATTTATTCTTTTCTTAGATGAAACACTTCCATCTAAGTAACTAAAAGAAATTTTTTCTTCCTTAAGTCTACTACTTATATTTTTTAATACTGAAGTAAACTGTGAAAACACAAGAATTTTATGTCCTTCTTCTACTCCTTGATTTAATATTTCAACTAAAGCCTCTATTTTCGCACTTTCCCCCATATAATCATTTATTGTTACAGAAGGATCTAAGGCTAATTGTCTAAGTTTAGTTATATAAGATAATATCTCTA
>USPX01000144.1 GCA_900556665.1 uncultured Eubacteriales bacterium | reverse complement strand
TGGAGTTTTAAAAATATAAAATTGTTTGACAATTAAAATAGTTAATGATACGCTTGTAAGAGATTAAGGGTAAAAATAAATATAGAGAGGGGAACCAAAATGCTTTGTATGGGTAATTTTTTTGATGAAGTGTGTGAAAAGTTTAAAGACAGAGAATGCATTTACTTTCCTAGCACAGAAAGATGTTATACATATGGTGAATTTCATGAGTACGTAACAGATATAGCCAAGGGGCTTATCGCAATGGGGCTCACACGTCATGATCATATTGCTGTAAAGGCAATGAACTGTCCAGAGTGGATTGCAATAGAAATGGCAGCAACTAAAATAGGGGTAGTACTTGTTATTTTAAATGCAAACCTTACTTTACAAGAGTTAGCATATGCAATGGACTTTGCAGAAGTAAAATATTTATTTACAGATAAACGTGAAGAAGACTTCCACTGCATCGTATTTGATGAGGATTTAGAAGCTGTCATTGCTAAAGGAAGAAATGAAATAAGTGATGAGGAAGTTAGAAGATGGCAGGCAGATGCCAAAGAAACAGATACTGCATTTATCGAATTCTCTTCAGGCACAACAAGTAATCCTAAAGCAATTATTAGCCCACATGCATTAATTACTTGGAATTGTGTACGTTTTGCAGAGAACTTACCATACAATAAAGATGATAATTTATTACTTTGTGTACCACTTGCACATGCCTTGGGCAATAGCTTAACAGTTATTCCTGTATTTCACTATGGTGCGAAAATGACAATTATAGAAGGGTTTGAAGTAACTAAAGTACTCACAACGATTGAAAAAGAAAGATGTACTGTTTTCCATGCAGTACCTACTATGTTTATGTATCTCTTAAAACGTCATAAGGGCTTTGATATCAAGTCATTACGTGCAGCCCTTATTGCGGGGTCTATTGTTTCAAAGAAATTGATGGAAGAGATTCGAGATGAATTAGATATTCCAGAGATTGTGCAAATGTATGGACAAACGGAAGTATTAACAATTACGGTTTCAACCTTAGATGACCCAATGGAAAAACGTATGGGAACAGCAGGTAAGGCTATGCCAGGGGTAGAAGTTAAAATTGTAGATCCTGAAACGAACTTGGAAGTGCCACGGGGTAAAGAAGGGGAGTTAATATTCCGTACACCATACCATTTTGATAGCTACATGCACAATGAAAAAGCAACTCGTGAAACAATAGGTGAAGATGGTTGGATTCATTCAGGCGACTATGCTGTGCAGGATGAAGAAGGGTATATTAATATTTGTTCAAGACTTAAAGAACTGATTATTCGTGCAGGGGAAAATATTGCACCAAATGAAATTGAAAATGTACTCTTACAATTTCCAGCAGTAGAGGAGGTAGCCGTAATAGGTGTGCCAGATGAATTTAAGGGAGAAGAAATTGCAGCCTTCATTGTAGCTAAAGAAACCATTAGTAAGGTAGAACTTAAAAAATATTTAATGAAATTTTTAGCAAAGCATAAAGTACCTCGTTATATTTATTTTGTAGAAAGCTTACCTAAGACAGGCAGTGGCAAAATTAGAAAGTTTGCTTTAAAAGATGCATATCTTAAGGAGCAGGAAGAGAAAAAAGAAGCCCATTTAAAAGAAATAGCAAGATAAATCATAAAAGCCTATACATGTGTCCTTTATAAAAATAATATAAGATAATAGGAGAAGATAAGAAAAGGTGAGTATATGGAGACTAAGAAATTAACAAAAGCAGCAATTATATCAGCTCTGCTCATTATATTTAGTATTATTTTTTGTGGGATAGGTATAGGCAGTTCTTTTTATCTAGAATTTATAGTGCCTATTGTAATCACAATTGTTTATCTTACTTGTGGTTTTAAGTGGACGCTACTGGTGGGAATCAATACAATTTTAATTATTGGATTAGGACTTGGGCAGGTTACAACAAGTATTTGGCTTGTGCAAAGTGTGTTAATTGGTATGATAGTTGGCGGATTATTATTAAGGACAGGCCATGTAATGGATGACCTTTTAATTGGGGCATTACTAGGTTGCCCTGTTATGCTGCTTATAGATTATTTTATTAGTATTTTAACAGGTGTGAGCATATTAGAAAGTTTAGGTTTTGAAGAACTCATTACAAATCAGGCTTTAGCTGAAGGGCTTTATTACTTTGGCATTGCCTGTGTGCCTATTGGCACCATTGTACTAACTTATGTGTGTGTGCTTATTTTAGCGAGACGCTTAAATATATTAAATAAGCAAACGAAGGTGAAATATAAAGTTATTAGAAACTTTTTGAAGTATAAGCCTTATTTATATTGTTCCAAGTCTCTTATAATAGGTGGTATGCTCTACATCATAGTAAGTACGGTTTTGCCAATGAGTCATTTTGTGTATGTGAAAGCATTAGGTATGAGCATTAAATGTATTTTGATTTACTTTATACTGATGGATGCGACGGCAATTATAAGTCTAGGGGTGTATCGTAAAACGGCTTCTTTACTTTTAAGTAATGGGGTAGGCATTATTGTTATTGTATTGCTTGTGGGTTGGTTTGAATGGAGTTTATATGGGATTATGCTTTTAAGCTTAAGTATAGACTTTAAAATGCATATTAGAGAAAGACAAACACATATATTAAAGTGTTTAGTGCAATATTAAATAAAAGCTACTATTTTACATGAGCTTGTGAAAGGCATGTAAAATAGTAGCTTTTTATTTTAAGAGGATATGGCAAGAGTTTAAGAGATATTTTTAAGGATTTTCACTAGGGTTTCATGATAAGCTACTTGTCCCCCTATATCTGATTTGTGTGCAAAGGTAAGCATATTTGGGTTACCATGCTTTTCCCACCAGCCCATATGCATCATGACAACTTGGTCAGGAATAGAAGCATCAACGATAAAGGTCACTTCGATCTTACCACATTCAGAAGCAAGGAAGGCAGTTTCACCATCCGTAATGCCATGGGTATGAGCGACTTGTGGTGAAATATAAGCTTTAGAAAGTCCCTCTTCATCCATCATATGTTGGCTAAATAAAGTATTTTTGCCATGGGTTGTTAAAAGGCGTAAGCTAGTAGGCCCTGAAAGTGGGCGATAATCCACTGGTGCATAAAGTTCAATTTTTTGTGATGGTGTGTCAAAAATTAAGTTTTCCCAGGCAATAGATTGATGACATGTAAAATAATGATTTTTTAAGTAATCTAGTGAAAGCTCAGGTTCTATGGCTTTAAGTGGTTCTAAAACTTGGCTAAGATAAGTCCCCTTAGGAACTTGAGGATAAGCTGACATACCCATTTCTTTAGCAAGTGCAGCAAAGAAATGATATTCATCCATAAGAGGATGTGCTGGAGTAACGGCTTGTTCATTATAAGTCATATAAGGATTGGTCATAGAGCTATAAAATAAATCTTCGCTTTCAAGTGAAGTAGTGGCTGGAATAATTAAATCACAAGCTCTCGCAGTATCTGTCATAAACTGCTCAAAGCAAACTTTAAATTCAATTTGTGCAAATGCCTTATTTAAAGCATTGAGGTCAGCAAGCTGATTTAATAAGTTACTTTTTGTAATGACTGCCATTTTAAGAGGCACATTAAAAGTACACATAGGAGCAGCATCAGAAGCTAGTGAAAAGGCTTCTGAATTTGGCACGAAAACATTATTTTTAAATATTACCTCTGAACTAATACTTTCTAAGATATAAGTCTGCAAATCATTGGTATAAACATAACGACTTTGGTCATATTGGGTACTGCCATAAGGATCTGCATTAATGCGGCTTGGGAAGACTTTATTGGCATAGTTAATGCCGCCACCACTAAAGCCGATTTGACCTGTAATAGCGCCTAAGGCATCAATAAGGCGAATGGTTGCGCCCCCATTATAGTATTTTTGTAAGCCATAGCCTAATAAGATTGTGGCATGTTTTTTTGTATAATGCTGCACTAAAAGGGCTAAAGTGGCCTCTGTTAAACCACATTCCTTTAATAAAACTTGTAAGTCTAAAGCTTTTACAGCATTTGTATAAGCTTCAAAGCCATGGACATGGGCTTTGACATAAGCTGCATCATAAAGGTCTTTTTCAATAATGTATTTCCCCATGGCAAGGGCTAAAGCATAATCTCCATTTGGTTTAATTTGAACAAAGTGATCAGCAATTTGAGCTGTAGCAGTATAAATAGGATCAATGACAATAATAGGAATACCTTGCTTTTTAGCTTTACGGAGCATTTGCATAGTGTGAATCGTTGTAGAAGCTGGGTTTTTACCCCATACGAAGATCGCTTTGCTATTTAACATATCTTCGAGACTATGACTTCTGCTATCTCCAAAGTCGGCTTTTTGCGCTGCAATACCTGCACTCCAACAAGGGCCACCTTTTTGTTTGATGACCCCACCATAAAAGCCAAAGAATAAATCGCCTATACTTTTTAAAAGCCCTCCGTTGCCATATTGTTCATAATAAAGTACGCTATGACTTCCATAAGTTTCCTTATAGTGGAGCAGCTTTTGAGCGGTTAGATGGAGTGCTTCTTCAAAAGAAATTTCCTGCCAAGTATCTCCTACTTTTAAGAGTGGTGTTTTTAAACGTTCTGGATGATTTAAACGGTCTAAATGGGCAAGACCTTTTTTACAAATAAATCCTTTGGTATAAGGATGTAAGGGATCTCCCTCAATTTTAGTAACAGTGTTGTTTGAGACATACACATTGAATTTACAGCAATCAAAACAATCTAATGTGCAGCCGTGACTAATCTTTTTCATAAAACTCCTTTATATGGTTTGAATTTAAGATAATATGTGTTTTATTATATAATAGATTAGAAGAGGAGAAAATATAATATTTATAGTCTCTATATAATATTATGGTACAATGAGAAAATCACTTAAGAATAGAGAGGGTATATCATGAATGGTTTAGTTGAACAGTTAATTTATAGTGTGCCGGCAGCAATTTGTTTACATGAGTATGCCCATGGATTGGTATCTTATCTTTGCGGCGATCCAACACCTAAAAGGGGAGGTAGACTTTCTTTAAATCCATTACATCACTTAGACCCTGTAGGAACACTTTGCCTTATTTTCTTCCATTTCGGATGGGCAAAACCTGTGATGGTCAATCCTAATTATTATAAAAAGAGAAAGCTAGGCATGGTACTTGTAGCCATTGCAGGACCGCTGACCAATTTTATTATTGCTTTTTTAAGCATGTTAGGTATGGGCATCATTATCAAACAAACAGGGGGTTATGCGAGTGATGTCACTGTTTATATATTCACATTTTTAAATTACTTGGCCATTATTAATATTGGACTTGGGAGCTTTAATCTTATTCCATTTCCACCATTAGATGGGTCTAAAATCGTAGGCGCTTTATTACCAGAAGATAAATATTTTGGCTTTATGCGTTATGAACGTTATGGGCAAGGGATTTTAATGTTATTACTTGTGACAAATATTTTAGATAAACCATTAGACTTTATCCATAGTGGTATTACAAATGGGATTTGGCATATGGTAGGCGGTATTTTGGGGATTGTTTAAGTATAGATAGAATATATTTGTGAAAAATAA